>CAZOIM010000129.1:0-11434 GCA_964579855.1 uncultured Ignavibacteriaceae bacterium
CTGTTGTTGTGTTGAAAATTCAAAAACGTCCGTAGCCTGGAATAGCTTAAAGAGCGAAATCTTAGCTGTGTCCCCCGTCGTCGGCTCGGATTTTGCTGAATCGTAGAGCATGCTGAAGCCCCACGTGATGACAAGAGAATCTTCCGCGTTCCTTTCCATGAAGACGATGAAATCGCTCCTGGTCCCACCTGGTCTCAAAGGATCGTACGAAACGCTGAACACTCCTGGGCCGCCTGTATTATCGAGTTCCGCGAATGCGAACTTGATTTGTTTGTTGAACGTCGTATTGATTATCTTGAAATCCACAGGAATTGCTGGGGGAGTAAATCCCGAGACAATTTCATACGAAATGGAAGTGTCCGTACCTACGGGCCCAAAAATTATCTGATAGTCGCTCGGCTTGGGCAGGCCATATATGAATCCGCTTTGCCAAAGTTGGAACTGATATGAGTAGATACTCTTCCTGCTCCAACTGGACAAGGAATTATTGAGAGAAGTTTTTGCCTGGTTGTTCAAACGGAGTCGCAATCCATCGACAACCGGCATATAATCTGAATCGGTAAACGCGATACTTCTTGCGATCAGAGTGTCGACCGAAGGCAAATTCGTTATGTCCGCGAGCGTGAAGTTCTTTGTTTTGAAAGTGTCTGGTGCCGAGACTCCGCCGGAAACCACAGTGTCTTCGAAGGTCACCCTGTATTTCGCATTTTTTATTTTCGCAGGATCGACTACCACATAACCGACAGTTCCGGTGGTGCTCCCTTTTACAAGTGCGACAGGATTCACGGGAGGACCAGCATAACCGGCAGCAGGGGATTCAGGTGTGACAATTGCCACAGAAGATCCGATTTCTCTGATTAGCCCCGTGGCATTGTCAATGCTGATGCGGAGGTTGCTTTCCGAAGGTGTAATATTCAACGGTGCGTATCCTTTGTCGTACGCCCTGACAACATAGTAGTACTTTTGGCCATTTTGGACTGTAGAGTCCGTCCAGGTATGCTCTAATCCCGTATCGTCACCCATGTAGAATTCAACACCGTTATATGCTATGGTGCTGAAACCTTTAATTCCGTCTTTGAGATCAAACTGTTTAATGGGATTAAAGAACGGTGCGGGGTTGCCGTAGGCATCTGTGATCGTCCTCGCATCCTGAAACGCCGGATCTGTCGATCGGTATATCCTGTAGCCTTCGAAATCATTACCATCGACACCAATTCCTGCGAGGAACCTATCAAACGATCTCTCGGAGAGATTATCCCAGTATAGAGTAACCCTGCGATCTCCAGCCACAGCCGTCACGTGAGGCTCCAAGGGAACTTGTGCAAACTGGTAATTCTCGTTGTAGGCAATTTGCGCGACAACCCTTTTCCGCACCGCATCGGCCTTCGCACCGGTGTAGTCAGCATTGCCAGGTGCGCGAGCTGCGCTACCCATAACAACCGAATATGATACACGTTCAGTTTGACCCGGTTGTAACGGAAAGAAACCTGAAGACACAAACAAGTCATAATCGCCGCCACTCGAACCAACGACTGATTTCAAAACTGCAGGGTCAACAAAACTGCCCGGGGTCATGTATCTCGCCCAATATGTTACGTCAGCAGTCGTATTGAAATTAATCGCACCCGCTTTGTCGTATTGCACATTCGTGATGCCAATTTGATCCGCTTCTTTTACATCAGTCTTATCAATATGCGGTTCACCTGGAAACGGCGTACCGGATCCGGACGTCGGCTTGCCGTCGCCTTCACCAAAATCGTGCGTATTGGGAGCCCCATCGAGACCGACGTCATCGGTTATCGGATTCCAGTCATTATTGTTATCGATGCCATCATCTCGCGATTCATCAATCATCTCGTCAATATTCTCATCCACTGCGGGGTCTCTTAAACCATCCTTGTTTAGATATTTTTTGCCCAACGACGTCGAATCCACGTCATACAGTATCACATTCGTTCCGGGGACTCTGTACCTGTGATACTTGTCCGGTGCAGCGGCATCAATCATCGCCTGCGTTATGCTTGGTAGGCTGTTGTAACTCGTTGCGGGCGTCGAATTGTTGTTGTTGTCAATATTGTCTTTGAATTTCATCCCGAGCGTGCCCTGAACGACATTGATCAGGTGAATAATGGGATTTCCATCAAGTCCTTGTTGCGTAGGATCAGTTTCGGGATTTGGGGGCCAGCGATGCCACTGATGGCCATTAACGGCGTCGGTAGCCGCATCGTCAATCATTTTCTGTGTTATGACGGGACTGCCAGCTTCGCCATCACCATTATTGTCAATTCCATCTGCAAACGTCACAGCCTTTTGCGTTCCAAACTCAACGTACGTCGAGTCCTCATCGATAAGTCCATTACCGTTGTTGTCGATCTGATCTCCGGAGATCTCCCCCTGCGTCAAATCAGTGGTTACCTTAGGGCCGTTGCCTGTATAAGGATTCTCAGGGCTATCACCATCATTGTCAATTCTATCTACGGCATTTCCAGGTGTTTCCATGAAGCTTGTCGCAACACCACCAACGAATGCACCTTGAAAGGCAGGATTGGAGCTTAGTCCGTCCAAATCAAGTGAAAATGCAACGGCAAGACGTAAATCGAAATCAGGCGAATCGTCTTGCGAATCACCATCGCCACCCACGAGATCTGCGAGCCAAATTGTCGTTCCGACTTTCTTGATAAGCTTTGTTCCATCGTTTCTGAATTCGTGTATGAAAAACGTCGCGTCAGCAACGGATACTTGTGACCACTGAAGTACTCTCGAATCGACGATTAGACCAAGCCCTTTCCTGGTCGGATCAGTCGTGTCTGGTGTGTAATTGAATCGAGAATAGTTATCATCACCAACCCTATAAAACATCTCTTGATCAGCTGAGAATTGATTTTTCCCAAAATAACCATTCCATTTTCCAGGCCAACCCGGATCGAGCGTGTCCAATGTCTTATCGGGCCATGATTGCGGCCAGCTTGTGGGATCATCACTCTTGGCGATGATTCCCCCATCTGCACGGGTATTGTTGAAGTATCCCGGAATTGGGAGAACGTTCCAATCCGCTCCGTTGGCAGGGTTCGAACGGAACGCCGGCAGGTCGACAATTCGGACTACTGTCCCATTGTTATCGACGACCTCTCCGCCGATGAACAATGACACAAGCGCAATATAATCGCGCCCAGTATTCTTAGGCCATTCAAACGAGACCCCGTTCCCGACTCCGGTTCTTCCTGCGAAGAGATTGTTAAAAATGCTCGCTCTGACATTGTTGCCGTCGATATCGGTTTTGCGCTTCCACGTTGCACTGACTCGTTCTTTGCTAGGGTGGAAGTTCTCCAATTGCGCTTCAAGAACTTCCGCAGCGAAAATTCCTGCTAAAAGAATCACGAGTAAACGTGAAAACATCGATTTCGTATTGGTGATAGCACTCATTGAATTCATCTCCAATCTAGAAGTTGACATCCAATCCCACCTGGACCGAACGTGGTTCAGAATAGAAATCAGGTCGAACAATATACTCATCGACCGTGTTAATACGATTTATTCCGGTAATGCCCCCTCCTACACCCAGTTGGTCGGGTGTGGCAGTCGCGCGTCCGGTTTGTCCATATACGAATACTTCGTTCCTACTGTCGAGCAGGTTGAATGCTCGCAAGAAAATGCTACACTTGAGCGGTCCAAGGTTGATGTCTTTATATGTGCGCAGATCAAGGTTGAAACTGTCGGGCCTCCGACGGCTGTTCTTTTGAACGGCCAAAGCAACATCGACACCTCGTGGATCTGCTTGATTCACGACTGGCGAGTACGGGAGTCCTGAACCAAATCGTGCGAGTAAACTGATACCCCAGTCGGATTCTCCAAAACCAAGCGTAGCGTTCAACGTGTGTCGTTGATCCCAATCCAGCGGAACGAGGATTTCTGTCGGTTGATTGTGCGCCAGAAGAGCAGCCTGCGCTTCGTCGGGGTTGGAATTGAGACCTTCGACCGTCTGGTACGTGTAGGAAAGATCGAACGACCAATAATCGGTCAGCCGCTTGTTCAGGGTAACGGTTACACCTCTCGCATTTGCATAATCCTTGTTGACAAACATGGTGTAGTACGTCGTTGCTGTCAGACCGCTGGAATCGCGCACTGGAATTGCAGGGCTCGTGCCTACCCAATCGCGGGTATCCTTGTAAAATCCTGTGACGTCGAAACTCAGATCATCCGTCATCTGTTGCTGCAAACCAATTTCATACATCACTGTGATCTGAGGCTTCAAATCCGGATTACCGTACACTCCCTGAAAAGGATTGACGGCATCTACTTTGAAACCAGGGTTTTGATACAGGTACTGGTACGACGGAACTTGGAGAAAGTGTCCATAGGAGAAATGCAACACTCCCCGGTCAGTAATAGGATAGGATATCCCAAACCTCGGGCTGATGGAATACTTTGCGGTCGCCTTTTTATACCAATACGACATTCTTTGATCAAGGGTCAAACCTTGATTCTTTGTTTCCTGCGGCAAATAGACATTCGGATCCTGAGGGTCTGCGGGATATTCTCCTTTAGAGTCGAAGTAGTCGTAGCGCACTCCTATGTTGACGATCATACTTTTGTATTCCAACTTATCTTGAGCATAAGCAGAAAAGCTGATCGGATTAACATCATATTCCTGATATAACGGGCTGCTCGCCGGAGGAATCGTCGCGAGGTATCCGATTTGCTGCACTCCATTGACGACCGCTGAATCCGCGAGAGGTGTCACGCTGTAGTCCTGCAAATACAGTTTATCCTTCTTCCACTCCCCGCCGAATTTGATTTGATGAAGTTCCGAAACCTGGTTCGTATAGTCGAGTTTCAGGTCTTGCGTTTGAGTGAACCGATCAAAATGGTGCATGTTCGTGCCGGCACGAAGGAACTCGTACAAACCCGTATTGAATGCAGTTGGTTCTAGGTTGTACCGTGAGTCATAGGGGTTGGCGTAGAGATATTCTTTGTACTGTCTTTTGAACAGTGAGAAGTTCACGGTATAATAAGAGGCCTCTCCGAGCGTATGCGTCCAAAGAACCGAACCATCAAATCCATTATCATACTTGGTCACATCGCCATCTGGATTAAGCCTGTATGCATGATTGTAGTCGTGATACGTTTGCTGACTTCCGACCCCGCTCACGCTTAATTTCATTAATGGTGTAAATTGGAACGTCAGTTTGGCTTGCCCGGAGTAGCGCTCCCTTCCGTTCATGGGAACCGGATTATTGGGTTTTATGATATCCAGCATGTTCCCGTTGGAATCTTTCAATGTGTCTGTTCCTGGTGCAGCACTTCCATCCGGATTAAACGTCTTATCACCGTACAACCATCCGTCTGTTTTGTAGTATCGCCCCGAGGCATAAAACGTGAGCTGAGAAAGCCCCGGAATGACCGGTCCACTCAGGTTTCCTTCAAAATCCCTTGTACTTGTCGGGCTGACCTTTTTGCTGATTCCGAAATACATCGGATTACTCGTCACGTAGCTTCCGGTATAGGCAGACAACCCTCCGCGGAATGTCTGATCACCGTCTTTCGTCACGATGTTCACGATACCGGACATCGCCTGACCATATTCAGCATTGAATGTGCCGCTCACCACCTGTAATTCCTGAATTGCGCTGTTATCCACCTGCACTGCCTGACTGCCATCATATGAATCCGATACTGAAATGCCGTTCACCCAGTATCCTACTTCGTTTGAGCGTCCACCCCGAATGTGGATTTGTCCATTGTCCCCAACCGTAACGCCTGCCTGGATCGAAAGAACATCGTTGACCTCGCGTGCCGGAATTGTCTCTATCTGAGCGGCATTCACTCGTGATTGAGAGGATGTCAGATCTTTTTGAACCACGGCCTGCTTTGCAATCACCGTGACCGATTCACCCAGTGAAATCACTGTTGATGACATCGCGATATCCAGGGTCGTTGTCAGGTCTATGGAAACAGACACACCGGTGAGTACTTGACGGGTGTAGCCGACGGCTGAGACAATCACATTGTATTTCCCCGGCGACAAGTTCAAGATGACAAAGTAGCCGTCGATATTCGCGGCGGCGCCATAGGATGTGCCTTCGATGATGATGTTTGCACCGATGACAGCCTCTCCTGTCTTTGAGTCCTTGACAGTCCCCGCAATTTTTCCAGTTGTGCCTGCTATCAGAAGAAAGACAGGCAGGCTCAACATGCATACGGTGGCAAGGAGGTTTCTTCGTTTCATAGGTTATGCCTCTTTTCGTATTAGTTGCTTGCTACAACAACATTTCCAAGAGCTTCGACATTCATTTCGACTTTTGCGTGCGAGCGCAGATGGGCCACGGCCCCCCAGAATGCTTGCTGTTTCAGTTCGGGGAGCATGGATTGAACTATTGCTTCTTTTGATTCCTCAAATGTCCGTTGGCGCGGCGGCTTTCTCCCCAGGATTTTCAGAATGACGAAATTCGGACTCAAATTCTCAGGTCCAATGACATCTCCCACCTTCGCTCGTGTCAATTTTTCGCTCATTGATCCGAAAGCACTCGGCGCCATATAGCCCAATTCCCCATTTCGTTGCGCGGCATAGGTTCTCATCGAGTGCGTCCTTGCCAGCATGCCAAAATCAACACCTTCATTGATTTCTTTCCTCAGTACCATTGCTTCAGCTTTCGTCCTTACAAGAATTTCAGCGGCATTCACAAGCGGGGCATCCATGAATTCATCTTTGTGCTTGTCATAATATCCGCGAACAGTCTTTTCGTCAATATTTCTTGCGGATACCGAATCCTCAGCCAGATCACTCCAACGATTCAGAATATAATTGTCCCGGGCCAATTTAACCTGGAGTTCCACCCTAGGCTCGTGGTCCAGTCCTGTATCCTTTGCTTTCTGCAAAAGGACTCTACGTATCGCTAGTCCTTCAGCCACCTGCTTCAGGTTCTCGGTGGACTTTACATACCGCCGGTACTTCGGTCTGGTTTTTTCAGCCGATTCGACGAATTGTTTCACCGTCCAGGTCTGACCGTTTGCCTGAAACAGGGGAAGCGAGCCGATGTTTTCAATTTCTTTGAAACGGTCTTCGTTGACAGGACGAACCATCTCTTGCCTGGAAATGTAGTCCCAATTACTCATCACCTTTTTCAGCGCTTCTTCGTTAAACGAAATTCTCAGATCCTGCTCAATCTTATCCCCTTCCCTCTTGAGAAATCCCATTGTCTTCCGTTCACGAATTGCATCCTCAAGCTTGGGCTTGACCTTGGCATAGTCCGCGGACGATGCCAGAGGGATTTCAGTGCGTTTCTCAACCCGCACAATCGCATATCCCATTCTCAATTTGATGGGATCGGAAAGGACCCCGATGGGCAAAGAGAATGCCGCATCCTGGAGTGTGGGCTCCATTTCACCATAGCCGAAGAAACCGAGATAGCCACCACTCTTCGCGAGTCCAGGATCGGTAAAGACTTTCTTCGCGAGTGTTGCGAACGGAATTCCTTGCTGCAATTGATGCCTGAGCTTCAACGCGTCATCCTCAGTTTTTGCATACACAAACCGGGCACTGGCTTTCGTATTGTACGCCTTGAATTCCCGGTAGAGTTCTCCCTCGCTAACTGACATGGTATCAACAGTCAAGAGTTTTGCATAGCCGTCCAGAAGTGCCTGGTCCCTGATATCCTTGTACTTTTCTTCATAGGTGCTGTCCCGGTCAAAGCCTGACGTGTGAACATCATCGAAAATCAAAATCTCGTTGACCATATTGTTCAAGACCTTTTTGCGAAGCACAATATTGTCCCGTTCGGACGTTTGAGCCCGATACTTGTCATACCGTTCACTGAATTCTTCGGCCGTAATCTTCTTTCCATTGACTTCTGCGACATACGCCGTCTTGTCTCCATTGCACGCTAAGAATCCAATGCCAAGGAAAGCAACGATTGCCAATTGCTTCAACATTTCAATTTCCCAACACCTTCCCTGATTTCGGACCAAGGATGACTTTCAATTCATTAATTCCTGTCACAGAATGGTCCGATCCGAGCAAGTCCTTCCAGGTCCGTTTTTGATATTTCTGCGGCAAAGAGAGAACGAATTCTTGTTGCACAGAGGAATTATTGAGAATTACAAACACCTGTTCGGCATCATTGACGCGTGCAAAAGCAAACACGTCTTTTGCATCATCCGAGCCGAGGAACTCACACGCGCCGGTCTGTAGAGCAGAATGATTGTTCCTCAAAGAGATCATCTTCTTGTACCATCCAAAAAGGTTTGTGTTGAAAGTATTGGAATCATCCGTTCGCAGCTTCCCATAAGGATGGCTGCGTTCATTTTGGTATTTGAGATCCTGCCACAACATCGGCTTACGGCAATCAGGATCGTCACCACCCCACATACCCGCTTCGTCGCCATAGTAAACCATGGGGGCACCAAGGTATGTCATTTGAAAGAGGACCATGAGTTTCTGTATTGCAATTTCCTCGTCGTTCGGTTTTCGCACGAGGTAGTCTCTATTGTCGGCCGCGCCGACGCGTTTGTCATAGGACAAATCGCCATTCACAATCCGCGAACCGAGCCGATCGGTATCGTGGCTGTCGAACAAATTCAGCAGAACATGGTTCGATTCATCGGGATATTCGTGAAGAAGTTTTTCCAACCGGTGCGAAAATTCTGAAGCACTGATTTTCGTCTTCGAGCCAGCAAAAAAGAAGGCGGATTCACGAGCCCACCGATAGTTCATGACTGCATCGAACATGTCTCCCTGAAGCCACGGTGACGCATTATACATTATCCCTTTTTCCCAGTCTTCCCACCATATTTCTCCAACTACGTATGCATTAGGATTGATTTCCCGGACCCATTGGCGGAATGCACGCCAGAAGACCGGCTTTACCTTTTCAGCCACATCCAGCCTCCAGCCATCGATGCCGTCGGCAGGATTCCCATCTCCGTTGGGATCCATCCAACGCCTGACGACTGCGTGGATGTGTTCACGCGGACCTGGTACAATACCATTGTCATCCTCGCGAAGCTGCGGCAATTCCCGGACTCCATTCCAGCCTACATATTCGAACTCGTCCTGCGGAGTCTTGGGATTATCCCACTTCTTGACTGTAAACCAATCTTTGTATTTGGAATCCTTCTGATTCCTGCGCAGATCTTCAAACGCCCAGAAAGTCCGACCGACGTGATTGAACACGCCATCAATAATAATTTTGATATCTCTCTTGTGTGCCTCATTCAATAGAGTGAGAAAGAGTTTATCTGCACTTGTCCACTTCCACGTGGAGGGATCGGCGGGATTCTCTTCCGACCACAACTTCTGATCGCCTTCCGGATCCGGACCGAAGTTCTTATCGATATGATGATAATACGACGCGTCGTATTTGTGGAGTGACGGCGACTGGAATATTGGATTGAGATAGATCGCTCCGATTCCGAGATTTTTCAGGTAGTCGAGTTTGTCGATGATTCCCTGAAGATCGCCGCCATAGCGGCGTTGTTGAACGTGGTAGTAGAATCCTTTTCCGTCCGACTTCTCCCAGGGTTGCAATTCATACCAGTCCCCAACCCAATCGCTTATCTGCCATCCTTCGGTCAACTGATGGGGCCACGCACCCACTTGATCGCTCACTGTTGGATCGTTTCGACGATCCGCATTGCAAAATCGTTCGGGAAAGACTTGATACCAGACAACGTGCTTCGACCACTCAGGGACACCCACGCTGACAGAATCCTTCCTTGTTTCACGAGCGTAACCGGTGACACACAAGAGCACAACCGTTTGCAGCAGAACGAGAATGTATGAAATCGATTTCACAAGACCTGCGATGCTGACTTAGAAAAGGAATTTGATTCCACTCGCTACAATGGTTTCTAGACTGCCAATTGCGGTAGTTGCGTATGTTGATGCAGGTGTTTGGCACCACACGTTTCTCGCACAACCAATTCGGGTACAAACGGATTACTCGCCGGTGGTAATTGCGAGCCATTGATTCGTTCCTCAAGCTTCCGGGCAGCAAGCACCCCCATTTCAAACATTGGCTGACGCATCGTCGTCAAGCGAAGATGGCTGGCAAGTTCGATATCATCAAATCCAACGATCGCAATATCCTCGGGGCAACGCAGACCAGCTTCTTCTATTGCCCAGAGAGCACCGGAGGCCTGAATGTCGCTCGAAACAAGTACAGCGGTGGGTTTGGTCGCTCCAAGTTGAAGGAGGTCCTTCATCAACTCATAGCCGCATTCCCGAGTAAACCCGTCCAGTACAGTCGATTTACTCGAAACCAACAGGCGGGGGTCGATCTTGATCTCGGCATCTGCCATCGCCGATTCAAATCCTTCCAATCGTTCTCGAACAGGCTGGCTTCTCAGGCTCGCATTGAGCATTCCAATATGTTTATGGCCGAGTGAGATAAGATGGTTCGTGGCGGTGTAAGCACCCTTGACGTTTTCCACATACACAGAATCGAGGTCCTTCCTCTTTGTATCAACCAAGACGATCGGAATCTTGAGTCTCGCATACTGTTCGACAAAGTTTTCCGGAACCGTCATGGATAGGAAGAGAACTCCATCCACCCTCATTCGCATGGTATTCTTTTTCAGTAACTCTTCCACGTGATGAGGATCGTTAATCCCGTACAGAATGAGGTCGTGCTCTATCTCTCCGAGCTTGGATTGTATACCACGGAGAACCTCCACAAAGAAATAGGTAGAAAAGAACGGAACGACCGCCAAGACTGAATTCGTTTTTTGCCTCGCCAGTCCGCGCGCATAGGGATGAGGTTGCCAGTCAAGGCGATTAGCCACAGTAAGAACGCGTGTTCTTGTGTTCAATGAGACGTTGGGGTGATTATTCAGCACTCTGGAGACCGTGCCTATTCCCACGTGGGCTGCTTTTGCTATATCATAGATGGTCGGTGGCAATCAGCGTACCTAAGGAAAATCATTGGAAGGGCTTCCACAAATTCGGACTTTTGCCCGAGAGAGTCAAGAAGAAAAAGAATTATCTTCCAATAATTCGGTCTCTCTGGAATACGGCAATTCTCTTCTTTGTATTGATTTCCTCAATGATATGACCATATTTCTTTCCTCCCAACTGATTTGATAAATTGAATCGTTCCAATTGTTCAATTAGTATTCGAGCAGATTTCGGAATTCCAAAGTGGGAATTGCTCTTCCGAACGGACTAAATCGGAAAGATGCCGGACTTTGTTGCACATTTCACCAATTCGCGTTGGCTTCTCTTACAGGACAATCTTTGTAGAACTTGAAGTCCACAATTTTGCATCTACCCCGACCCTTTGTGAGATAAACGACTCAATCTAGACCGGCGCATGGAACCAAATTTAAGCCGCTGTGATTGGGAATGATTTGATTTTCCCTATATTTATTTGGTCTTTTGGTGACTCAGGCCTGCTCCATTCCTTGCGAGGATCTTCATCTCTGTAAATCACATTGCTAA
>CAZOIM010000130.1:0-11426 GCA_964579855.1 uncultured Ignavibacteriaceae bacterium
TATGAAGGATAGCAAAGGGGATGTCGAGCAAGTTGAGCACTTTGTGAAACAAGGATCGAAAACTTTTCAAGTGGTTGTCGGAAGCGCATCGGTTTGGTATCCCTCAATGCGTTTCGGTGTCGAGGCAGGAATACTTGCAGTCTCCAATTTTGCCGGGAATCTTTGTGCGCGGGCGCAATCGTTATTTAAATTGGGAGAGATTCAAAAGGCTGAAGAATTGCACAAGAGATTGTTGCCTGTGAATGTTGCAGTCACCGCAACGTATGGAGTGGCTGGTTTAAAATATGCGGCAACATTGGCAGGTTACGAAGGTGGTTTTGTGCGGAAGCCGCTGATGCCTCTCGCGAATGAATCGAAGAACGCCCTTAAAGAAATTCTGAGGACCGCGGAGATCATTGAGTAAATGTTCCGCCCTATTCTCTCGCCATCCTCTTGTACTTGATCCGGTGAGGCTGGTCGACGGAAATCCCGAGCTTCTGCTTCCGGTACTCTTCGTATTCCGAATAATTCCCGTCGAACCAATAGACCTTGCTTTCACCTTCGAACGCGAGCATGTGCGTCGCGACACGGTCAAGGAACCACCTGTCGTGGGAGATGATCACTGCACATCCAGCGAAATTATTGAGCGCCTCCTCAAGAGCACGGAGGGTATTCACGTCCAGGTCGTTCGTGGGTTCATCGAGGAGTAGGACGTTTGCTCCGTCCTTGAGTACTTTTGCGAGATGAACCCTGTTTCTCTCTCCTCCGGAAAGGACGCCGGTTGGTTTTTGTTGATCAGTCCCGCTGAAATTGAACCGCGCAACATATCCGCGGGAATTGACTTCCCGGTTTCCGAGCCGAATCAGTTCTTCCCCTCCAGAGATTTCCTGCCAAATCGTTTTCTTCGGGTCCAGCGGACGGTTTTGATCCACGTACGCAAGCTTGACGGTTTCGCCGATCGTGATGGTCCCTGAATCCGGCTTTTCCTGTCCCGTGATCATGCGGAAGAGGGTGGTTTTGCCTGCTCCGTTCGGCCCAATGACGCCAATGATCCCGCCCCTGGGCAGAGAAAACGTCATGTCTTCGCAAAGCAAATTGTCTCCATATCCTTTGGAGATATTCTTCGCTTCAATAACGGTTTCGCCAAGCCTTGGACCAGGAGGGATGTAGATTTCGATTTCTTCTTCACGTTTGTCCGCCTGATCTTCGAGCATTCGTTCATAGGACGTTATCCGGGCTTTGCTTTTGGCGTGACGACCTTTGGGATTCATCCGAACCCACTCCAATTCACGTGCGAGAACGCGCTGCCGCTTGCTCTCCTGTTTTTCTTCTACTTCAAGACGCTTCTTCTTTTGCTCAAGCCACGAAGAGTAGTTCCCTTCAAAGGGAATGCCTTCGCCACGATCCAATTCCAGAATCCATCCTGCAACGTTATCAAGAAAATAGCGATCGTGGGTGACTGCGATAACAGTTCCTTTATACTGCCGTAAATGTTGCTCCAGCCATGCGACAGATTCGGCGTCAAGATGGTTCGTTGGCTCGTCCAGAAGGAGGACGTCCGGCTCTTTCAAGAGGAGTCTGCAAAGTGCAACGCGGCGGCGTTCACCTCCGGAAAGAATCTTAATAGGGGTTTCCCCGGGAGGACAACGCAGTGCATCCATTGCCATTTCGAGCTTGCTTTCAAGATCCCACGCGTTTTGGTGATCGATCTGGTCCTGGAGCTTCGCCTGTTTCTCCAGGAGTTTCTCAAAATCCGCATCGGGTTCGCCGAGTGCCAAGTTGACCGCTTCGAATTCTTTGAGCAGTGCAACAGTTTCGGCAGCCCCCTCCTCGACGATTTCTTTGACAGTCTTGTTGGGATCAAGCTCAGGTTCCTGGGGAAGGTAGTCGAAACTAATTCCCTTCTGAGCCGTTATTTGGCCAAGAAAATCTTTGTCGACACCGGCGATGATGCGGAGGAGCGTGCTTTTGCCGGCCCCGTTCAATCCCAAAACGCCGATCTTGGCTCCGTAGTAAAAGGAAAGATAGATGTCCTTGAGGACCTGTTTGTTTGGCTTGTGCACTTTGCCAACGCCGATCATCGAAAAAATAATCTTGTTGTCGCTCATCTCAATAGTTAGTATATATGTGCGTGAGAAGCAGGTGCTACGGTGTCTTGCGTGACGTTAAGAGTACTCAAAAGAGATCAACGATTCCATAAAATTCCCTGCATTTGATCTCATGCCCAATTCTTTCCGCCGACAATTACCCACCCAGAGATTTCTTGGCGCTACGGTGCTGCTCACTGTCTCCCTTTTGTTAACGCATATCGCATTCGCTCAACCCCGAAAGACCAGATCATTTCGGACTTCCGTTCAGGGACCATCAACTCTTATAGTCGAATCCGATCCATCCGCACAGTTGCTGGAAGGATTCATTCTTATTCAGAAAGCGAATTCAGGCGACCCTGTTGCGGAACAAGAAGTGGGTTTGCGCTATCTCTTTGGACGTGACTTTCCCGCCGATACCGCGAAGGCCGCTTCGTGGATAAAGAAAGCTGCAGACCAGAGCCTGCTCACGGCCAAGTATAACCTTGCGATCCTCTCCAATAACGGATGGGGTGTGGAGTGGAACCCCTTCGAGGCATTCAAGCTCTTTCTTGCCGCGGCGAAGGGAAACATGGTTGAAGCGGAATATATGGTTGGACTCTCGTATGTTGACGATCTCGTCGTTCCTCGCAACTGGAATACGGCTTACGAGTATCTTTCTCACGCAGCCGATCATGGATTCAAACCTGCAACCGAGGTTCTTGCCGAATTCACCAAGCGAGGAGTGCACTTTAACAAGGATTCCGCGACAACTCGTCCCGAGGTAAAGGATACGCCAAAAACGGCTGTCAACAACAAAGGCAAGCCGGATACATCGTGGACACCTGTATTTCTGGATCTTCAGAGAGATCCGCCGAATGCGCTCGACGACACAACCCTTTTGAAGGAGGCATATCGCGAGGCGAACATCACAGCGCGATACGCGATGGAAAACCAGGCTTTGAAGCATCATCGTGTCGAAGAGGATACGGGAATGGTCCGTATCATTGAAGCGGCGGAATCGGGAAATCCTGAGGCATTAACTCTCATCGGGAGACTCTACGAGCAGGGAATCGGCGTTGATCGTGATTTCACGCTCGCTTCCGAATACTACATCCGGGCTGTGCGCTTTGATTCGCCACGGGCATCGCAACTTCTCTGGAAGCTTGATCAGAACGCTGAATTTCGGAAGCAACTTGACGAGCGGAGTCAGCACAACGACCCCGTGGCTCTCTTTGTCTGGGCAGGTTTGACGGCGCTGCAATATGATGCCACCCTGAATGAGCAAAAGGCGTTGGAACTTCTCGAAAAATCGGCTGAACGACACCATATACCGGCGTTAATCGAACTGGGATTATGCGATTACCAGGGGCGGTGGGTGAAGCAGGATAGGGATGCAGCCATTGCCATTTGGAATGAGGCTGCTTCACTTGGAAGCAAAGAAGCGAAGGTGAGAATTGCTGCGGCGAAAGTCACAGGCGATTTTTCTAATCATATGTATTCGATCTACCTTCCCATCCTCTTCGATGCAGCCCAGGAAGGAGCCTTGATGGCACAACTTGCGCTCGCATATTGCTACGAGCACGGATTTGGCTTGCAAGCGAGCAAAGCAGAGGCGGCAAGACTCTATCGTGATTGTGCTCAACGAGGAAACCAGAATGCGTTTCAGTCTCTCCGAAGGATGTATGATGAAGTCAGGCCGAAGGAAAGAGAATTTGTGATTGAGCAGTGAACAATCGGACATCAACGGGTCTAGGTGATATGTGAATCCTCAAATGTGTTCGCAAAGTGTCCTCGTATATTCCTGCTGACAACATTTTCCTTTCGCAACAAATTCTTGTCTTTGAGCCCCGGGAATTTTTTACTATTTTGATTGTCGAGTTGTCGTCGCGCCGCTGAATCATCACCAGTCACATCTTATTTTTTAGTAACCCATGAAACAAGAACTCCTCAAGAAAATTGACAATAAAACTTTTGTGGTCGGCGTCATCGGGCTCGGTTACGTGGGCCTTCCATTAAATCTCTGCTTTGCAGAAAAAGGCTTCCGTTCGATTGGATTCGATATCGACAAGACGAAAGTGGATGCTCTGAATTCCGGCACATCGTACATTAAACACATTCCCGCAGAACGAATTAAGAAAGCGAAAGATTCCGGTTGCTTCATTGCGACGACGGACTACGCGAAAATGAAGGAATGCGACGCAATACTGATAGCAGTTCCCACGCCGCTCAACAAAAATCGGGAGCCCGAGATGGAGTTTGTCGTCTCGTCGTGTGAGGCAGTCTCGAAACAACTGAGAAGCAGTCAACTCGTCGTCCTTGAGTCCACTACATATCCCGGAACGACAGACGAACTCATGGTTCCTATCCTGGAAAAGAGCGGACTCAAGCTGGACAAAGACTTTTATGTCGGTTTCTCGCCGGAACGAGAGGACCCGAACAACAAAGACTACCGCACAGAAACAATTCCGAAGGTTGTGGGTGCGACATCACCAGACGGACTTGAGGTGGCAAACAAGCTTTATCAACAGATCGTCGTTCGCACCGTTCCCGTCTCCTCCACGCGCGTGGCCGAAGCCACGAAATTGATGGAAAATATTTTCAGATCAGTCAATATTGCGCTCGTGAACGAGCTTAAGATGGCATTCATGAAAATGGACATCGATATTTGGGAAGTGATCGAAGGTGCCAAGACTAAGCCGTTCGGATTTATGCCGTTCTATCCTGGACCGGGCCTTGGAGGACACTGTATTCCCATCGACCCTTTCTATCTGACGTGGAAAGCACGGGAATATGGTGTTACAACACGATTCATTGAGCTCGCCGGCGAAATCAACACAGCGATGCCTGCATTTGTGGTTCAACGGACAATGGATGCTCTAAACGAAGTTGGCAAACCACTTAAAGGATCGAAAATACTTCTCCTCGGTCTCGCCTATAAGGCAAATGTCGACGATGATCGGGAATCCCCATCATACGAATTGATGAAAGAGTTGGAAGAAAAAGGGGCCATCGTTGCCTATAATGACCCATATGTTCCCGTGATACGAATCACGCGCGAACATCCACAATACGCTGGAAAAAAATCCGTTGAGCTATCCAAAGGATATGATGCAATTGTCATTTCGACAGCGCACGACGAATATAAGAAAATCGATTTCAAATCATTGAACATTCCCGTGATTGATTCCCGAAACGTCGTGCGAACCAATTTCCCGCTCCTCTTCAAAGCATAGAAATGTAGATGGTAACGTTTTCCTCTTTGTCGGATTGTAACAGGATCGTCCTCAGCATATGGAAATGTCGAACGTGTCAAACTGTCAGGCAAATGTCTTGATCTGGTGATAGCCGTTATCACCAGAATCCTTCCTCCATCCTTCAGTATCAACCTCGCATTATCTTTAAACCAATTGCGTTTATCCCTTGTCAAATCCGTCAAGTAACCTTGACCGGGTTTAAGTCAAGTCTTCAATAATCAAGGGGATTGTATGAACATTCGCCGTTGGCATCTTTTCCTGCTACTCTTCGCTCTGCTCTTGCCTGTTGCCAGGATTCCTGCTCAACAAAAATTCGAATATCTCTCGCCACTTCCAAACTCGGTATTCGTTTCCCGATTCACAAACATAATCATCCGTGAAGGTGAGATCCTCACCGTAACCTCCGGGAATATTTCAGACGCTGTGAACGTCGTCGGGAAACAAAGCGGCATCCATAAGGGACGCACAACGCTGGCATCGGACGGCAAAACCATCATTTTTGTGCCGGACACCCCGTTTGTTGCAGGCGAAGAGGTCGAGGTATCCGCCGGAAACAGCATCAAAACGCAATCAGGCGTTATGATCGGACCGCTCTCGTACGAGTTCTCCGTTTCACAGCTGAACGCGAGTCCAAGTATCAATTTTATGGACCAGTTGCGTAACGAAGTCGGAGCCTCGCAATCGGTAGCGGTTCCGGAAATCCAACGTGGAATCGCGAGCCAGCCATCCCCCAATGTTCGGCTTCTACCTCCAGACTTCCCCGCGATTAGTGTGTCAACAACGGGAGTGACTTCACCAGGTGATATTTTCCTTAGCAATTTTCGATTCGATGCGGGTGCGAACACTCCTTACCTCATGATTGTGAACAATGCGGGGGAACCGCTTTATTATAAAGAAATGCCGGGCATATGCCTCGATTTTAAGATCCAACCTACAGGACAACTTACATATTTCGACGGCGCGGCTGGCGTATTCAATGTAATGGACAATGCATTTAATATTCTCGGATCCTACGCCACAGGAAATGGATATGTGACTGATCTGCATGAATTCCGTTTGATGCCCAACGGACACGGATTCCTTCTTGCCAACGACCCAGAACCTGTAAGAATGGACACTGTTGTTGCGGGGGGCAATCCTAATGCGTCAGTCGTCGGACTGATTGTGCAAGAAGTTGATGAAAACAAAAATGTTGTCTTTCAGTGGAGAAGTTGGGATCACTATGCAATCACTGATTCTTACGCGGATCTCACGACATCTTCGGTCGATTACGTCCACGGAAATGCGCTTGAGGTCGATTACGATGGTAACCTCCTTCTTTCGAGCCGTCACCTTAGTGAGATAACCAAGATCAACATACAGACAGGTGCGATCATATGGAGGTTGGGGGGAAAAAACAATCAATTCACATTTATAAACGATACGACGAAATTTTCCTTCCAGCACGCAATACGTCGCCTCGAAAACGGTGATATTGTCGTCTTCGATAATGGCAATTCCCGAGTTCCGCCGTATTCCCGTGCGGTGGAGTACCGCTTGGATGAGAATGCAAAAACGGCGACTCTCGTTTGGCAATACCGGAACAGTCCCGACAACGACAGTTTTGCCATGGGATATGTACAGCGGTTGCCGGATACAAACACTCTTATTGGATGGGGAGCATCCAATCCTTCCGTTACGGAAGTAACTCCTACTGGAACTAAAGCTTTTGAAATGACGTTGCCCCCGGGAGTTTTCTCGTACCGGGCATATCGCATTCCGTGGAAAGACGGAGTCCTGGCAGTAGGGCTCGACACGCTCAATTTTGGAAACGTCTCGTATCTATCAGGATCGGTGAAGCAAATTTCAGTCACGAACCTGACAAATGTCGACCAGTCCGTCACATCCTTTGCAACGAGAGACAGTGAGTTTACGGTTCTCACGAGTGTTCCTATAGACATACCGGCTAGGGACAGCGTCGTTGTCTCAGTGAGATTCCAACCATCGCGATTTGGGATCGTTACCGACATTCTGGATATCCGTTCTGAAACGGGTACTCAAGGAATTATTGAACAAATCCCTCTCAATGGAATGTCAACGCCTCCTACGATGCAGACCAGCGCGGCAGAGTTGGATTTTGGAAATGTACCAAGAGGCCTTGTCGGGACACAGGCTATTCGGATCCGGAATACGAGCCCCAATAGTCTGATCGTCGATTCTATGTATACGAGAAACGGGTTGTTCCGTGTTTCTCCCACACGAATAGCAATTGTTGACACGGGATTACTGTTAGTTACGTTCACTCCAAACGTGGAAGGATCTTTTACGGATATTCTCTACATACAAAATAATTCGACCACGCCGCTAGTACAAACCCTGCTGTTTGCATCTTCGCACGGAATGCCGATAACAGATGAAGAACGAGTGAATTTTGGACCTGAACCAATTCAGGATACCGCAGTTGCTGCAGTTTGGATTCACGATACGCTAGCGTCTTCAATTGCCATCGTCGGTGCCGTGGGGACTAATAACGTGTTCGCGCCGGAAGCACAATTCCCAATTGATCTGCTCGGTCACGACAGCTCCAAGGTGAACCTACGGTTCAATCCGCAGGAGTTTGGACAATACATCGACACTCTCCTGTTCGAGTCAGATTCATTGGATGTGGCAGTGCTTGCATCCGGGATTTCTCCTCCTCCTGTTCTGGCGACGGGTAATCAGCTGATGAACTTCGGCTCGATTCGGAGTGATTCGACAGCGATCAATTCCATTCAAGTCCACGACTCTTCAATCAATACGGTCAGGATAGATTCCGTCTTCACAAGTTCTAAGGTATTTTCGATCAATCCCCTAAAAATGCCGATGTTTCTTGGCAAGTCGGATTCGCTCAAGATCGATATACGGTTTTCTCCGAGCAGTCCAGGATCGTACTCCGATACACTCACTATTTTGAACAACTCGCCGAATGGCGTCAATAAAATCGCATTGGTTGGAATCGGATCCTCTCTCACTCTTGCGGAAGGCAATGATCTCGTTCCTAAGACATATGTTCTCGGCCAGAATTATCCCAATCCGTTCAATCCTTCGACAATGATTCCATTTGGTGTCCCGTCCCGCAGTTCTGTGCGCATTGAAGTCTACAATATCCTGGGCCAGTCCGTTGCAAAACTCGTTGACAGACAATTCGAACCCGGTTACTACAACGTCTTTTGGGATGGACATGCTCCCTCAGGTGTGTATTTGTATACGATGCAGGCAGTTCCTTCGGATAACTCCAAATCGGACATTCTACGAGTAATGAAAATGCTCCTTTTGAAATGATTTTTCGACGTGGCGCGAATGTGCGGCGTCTCACGAATACGACCTTGACAAATTTGGGCCAATTGGTTATCTTATTGGTGCACAATTTGAAAGGCGGAAACGTTATAGAGTGATTTGTTAAAGGTTAGTTGTCGAAGCCGGATCGTAGTGACCGGCGATGATATTGTTGAGACAAGCCTTTATCAAATTAGCTGACCCCGCCAAGGTTTTTTCAGCCGAATGAGAAGGGCTTTCTCGTTCGGCTTTTTTATTTTTATGCGCAAATTCATTTTCATAGTATCGATCGCATACACGACAGTCTCTGCACAACTGACGCACGATGTCAAGGTTGTTCACGAGGATGCTCGATCATTGACTCTGGAGTTCAGGCCGGCATTTTCGATTCAATCTGTTAAGTCGACAGATGGACAAAGCCTGAAACGCATATCCTTTAGTGGAGAGATTGCAGATCCAGGCAAACCGGGGGATCCGTGGATTGCCTACAAGGCAATCTCCCTGCAATTCCCCAGTTCCCGCGTTTCCGTGACGATACTTTCATCGGAATCTCGAATTGAAGACGGGATGAAACCTCTTCCAATTCCGAAAATGATCCACGATAAGAAATTTGGGTCATCGCCGGCGTATCAGGCTGGTTCTGTCAGGAGGATTCCAGTACACGCTCTTGCAGAAGTTGCTGAAGTCGCACCATCACTTGGAAAATTCGTCGGGACACTGAAGTTGTATCCTGTGGAATTCGATGAGAATGCGAATAGTGCAAAAGTCTACACGAAACTTGTACTAAGAATTGAATTTGATCAGTGGAATGTAACTTCCAACAAAGCGTCGGAACCATCGGTAGGAAACGATCAAACCAATGAGGCACGTAACACTCCAAGGCTGAGGAAAAAATCGGCAGGAGATTCTCCTCTTGCACAAGGAACCTGGTACAAAATGCAAGTGCTCCAAACCGGAATCTACAGGATCGATCAGGCGTTTTTGCAGAAGGCGAATATTGCCCTGGCATCCATCGGAAACATCAACTCCATCCGCATTTTCGGCAACGGCGGAAGGATGTTGCCGGAAGATGTTTCTCAATCGCGGCCGAATGGGCTGGAAGAGGTCGCCCGTTACGTGGTGGACAATAATGCAAATGGTTTGTTCGATGCTGGTGACTATGTTCTGTTCTACGGAGTCTCAACGCGTGGCTGGGATTATGACTCCGCGACGAAGAGGTACACACACCGTTTTAGCTACTACTCGGATCCCAATTTCTACTTTCTCACGTTTGGCGGTGCAGCAGGGTTGGCTATGGATTCTATCGCTTCTACAGATGTAGCAGGAGCGTTCACTCCTACGGATTTTCAGGAGAAAATATTCTTCAAGCAAGAACGCTCCAATCTCATCGCTTCAGGGAGGCAGTGGGTTGGACAGAAATTTGGTTCCAACGGAATCTACTCGGCAGTCTACACAAATTCTCTTCCTGGTTACATTGCGTCCTCTCTTGTTCAATACCGATTTGTATTCAGGAGTCGCGCGAGTACCTATGATGCATTCACGGTATACGAAAGCGGTCAGCAGTTGGGCTCTCTCATTCAGACGTATCCAGTTGATGTTACCCCAGGTCAAAACGAAACCAATTTCGCATATATCACTCCAGAAGTATCGTTCACGGGATCCGGAATGATCTCGGATAACCGAAGTAATGTGAAGATTGTATTTAATACGGATAATCAGTCGGCAGACGGCTGGATTGACTACATGGACCTGCTCTATCGGAGGAGCTTTGATGCAGGCGGGACGTCGCTGTTTTTTGATTCCCCCGACACGACTGCAATAATTGAATATGTCGTAAACAACCTTCCAGTCAGCGGCGTATATGTATTTGACGTCACCGACCATCAGTCAGTGAAACGCATCACGCAGGTTCGCACCGACATCGCCGACGGAACTGTGAGAAGATTTCAATTAGCGCAGAGCGCAGGTAACATAAAATCTATTGCAGTTGTAGGATTGGCCGGCACGTTGACGCCGGCTAGTATCGCACAAATCCCAAATTCGAATCTGCGCGGTCTTTCTCCGGGTGCAGAATACGTCATTGTTTCCCCCACCGCATTTGCAGAACAAGCCGAACGATACAGGGCGTACCGTCAAGCGCACGATTCGCTGCAGTCAACGGTGGCTATTATCGACAATGTTGAAAACGAATTTTCAGGCGGTCTCCTGGATCCGATGGCAGTTCGCGATTTTCTTCGGTATGCCGAGACGAACTGGACAGTCAAGCCGAGATATGTATTGCTGTTCGGTGAAGGGCATTACGATTACAAGAACATCCTCTCGACCACGCCAAATTGGATTCCACCGTACGAATCCTTGGAATCGAACTACCAAATCCATTCCTTCGCAAGTGACGACTTCTTTGTCATGCTTGACGCCGGAAGTCCGCGCATATCGATTGCCATTGGTCGGATCCCGGCGCGTTCGATTGAAGAGGCGAAATCCATGGTGGACAAGATCATACAATATGAGACGAATTCTCCACTGGATACCTGGCGCAATCGCATCACGTTCGTCGGTGACGACGGACTAACTTCGGAACGCAATGACGGTAATATTCATACGGCACAGGCGGAAGACCTTGCCCAGAACCATACGCCCGATTCCTTTGAAAAGAACAAGATCTATGAGTCGATGTATCCGACAGTCCTGAGTGCGACTGGCCGAACAAAACCTCAAGTCAACAAGGATATCGTTTCAGCGATCAATCGTGGAACGCTCATTCTGAATTTCTCAGGTCACGGAAATACTCAACAGTGGGCTCACGAGGCGGTGTTCACGCAAGCCGCAG
>CAZOIM010000131.1:0-9066 GCA_964579855.1 uncultured Ignavibacteriaceae bacterium
AACGGAGACGCGGGCAAGCCTTCTCGGTTGTACAAATTGGCTCCTTCGGGATTGTCCGCCCACGCATATCGCACAGCAACTGGATTGGATATACGTTCACTCCAGACGACAACATAGTTCTTTTCAATTTTTGCCTTTGCCCACACAAACTTCTTATCTGAACCGGCGATGGCAAAGGATCTCAGGGTGTCACCCTTGACAATCAATCCCGATCCAAGATTGTCAAACGTGATAAGCACTTTCTTGCCTTCGATCCTCATCGATTTATAAATCGGTCCTGACCAAACCACCGTGCTATCTCCGTACGCAACGCGCTCCGCTGCCAGCGCCAATCGCTTGCCGACGTCGCTCTTGTCGAGCGGATGAATATCATTCCACTCACCGATATCGATCGTTACTGCCATCGCCGTATTCGGTTCCTCGAGGGTTTTCAACTGGGATTCCCGCAGCAGCGCCCAGTTACTTTCTGAGGGTTCGGGTTGCGCGTTCATAAAATTTGGAAGCTGGACAAACAGGAATGGAAAATCCCCTTCCTGCCAACTTTGTCGCCAGTCCCTTATGAGTGCCGAGAAGAGATCTTTATATTCCAAAGGCTTGCCGGCATTTGATTCTCCCTGGTACCAAATCACACCTTTAATTCGATACTTGAGAAGCGGCGCAAGCATCGCGTTATACAAACCTTCCGGCTTCCAGCGAATGAACGTCTGGCTCGCCAGCGGCTCCATCGTCGCACCAAGTCTATGCCTCCATTCGCCTTTCAGATTTATGGTCTGATTCCCTGCCACAATTTCGTACGGCTTGTCCGGGACAAACCCGCCGTTGCCTGAATTGCTGATGATGCGAACGACTATTGTATTCTTCCCGGAACGCAATACACCTTCAGGAATTTCATATTGTCGCGGAGGGTATTGGTAGCTCACGGTGCCCACAAAGATGCCATTTACAAAGGTAGAATCTGCGTCAACAATTCTTCCAAGGTTCAGCTTCGCCGACTTGCCGACCATTGGAGAAGGCACATCAAATTCTTTCCGAAACCACACTGCGCCGTTCACGGGACCTAAACTCGTGCTCGACCAGTATCCCGGGACTTTCATCGTTTTCCAATCGGACGTATTCATATTCGCACCATACCACGAACCCTGTGCATCCTTGTAGCCGCTGTCTCTTTGGGCCAACAGTTCGTACCACGCGCGTATCCTTTTGTTGTCGTTTTCCTCAATTGTTCTGATCAACGCGTCATCCTTGAATCGTTGAGCCTCTTCCAAATAAGCGGGAAATGACTTCAGCGCTCGTTCGCTCATCCAGGATTCCACCGGAGAACCGCCGAGACTGGTGTTGATGAGACCGATCGGAACCCGATATCGTTCGAAAAGCTCCCTTCCGAAAAAATACGCCACAGCGGAGAATTCGAGCACATTTTTGGGGGTTGCCGATATCCAGGATCCGGATTCTACGTCGTCTTTGGGCCCTTTGAAATCATATACCTGTGGCACGTGGAATTGCCGTATGTATTCATTTGCTGAATTGGCGATTTCCTTCCCGTATATCGGGCTGACTCGTCTCATCGCCAGTTCCATATTCGATTGACCTGAGCACACCCAGACTTCTCCGACCATGATATTCCGAAGCGTGATTACATTGCTTGCACGGATAACCATTTCGTATGGTCCTCCCGCACGAGCAGGAGCGAGAAGAACATTCCACCGACCTGCCGAATCTGCAGTTGCCCCATACGTCGAATCGATAAAGCGAACAGTAATCTGTTCGTTCGACGGCGCCCATCCCCAGATCTTATCGTTGGCGTCCCGCTGCAACACCATGCCATCACTGACCAGGCGCGGGAGCCTGACCTGAGAGAAGGAATTCTCGTGCAACACAATCAACAGAACGGCGAATGCCGCAAGGGCACAGGTCTTGAATTGTCTCATTTCATGAGGATCAGCTTGTTGACACTTGAAAAGTTACCCGCTTGTAACTTATAGAAGTAGATTCCGCTCGGCAAGGCCCCTGCATTGAAACTGACAGAGTGATGGCCGGCATTCTGATTGTGATTCACCAATGCGACGATCTTCCTTCCGAGAATGTCATACACATCCAGGGTCACGAACGTGTTCTTCGGAATATCGTAACCGATTCTAGTCGAAGGATTGAACGGGTTTGGATAATTCTGTTCGAGTCTGAATACTGACGGTAATCTTCCAGGCTCCTGAACGTCCGTAATTTGATCTGATGTGACAAATGTAGCCGTCACCGAGTACCCACCCTCGCCAAAATCGTTCATGCCACTTACACGCCAGTAGTAGCGTGTGTTTGAATCAAGCGGGTTCAGTCGAACGGACGTATCGGATACCAATGTGTCCAACAGTGCAGGCGAGAAGGTATTGTTCAGCGAAACCAGGAGACGATACGATACTGCGGATTCAGGTGGACGCCACACGAGCAGAGGGTTTCGCGCTGCGCCAGTAGTGCCATTGGGCGAAACGAGCTGCGGCGCAATAGGTGTTTCGACATATGTCCTGAGCCACTGCAGAGCGGGGCGTTCGGTACCATTCGAAAGGAACAAGTAGGTATAGGGATACGAACTCCATACATCATTCTGTATGTATCCCCACAGGGTAATACCCTTCACATACTGATTCTCCCAGAAGATCGGGAAGTAGGTCTTGTAGTACTGTAGCTGGGTTGAGTCATTCACCGCGTTCATATCGAACTCGGAGATATAGATCGGCAAGCCTAAAGCACCAACGCGATTCAGGTTCGCTTTTATCGTATCAATATTGTTGGTGTAGCCTGAACCGAAGAACTCAAAGGTGTGACCCTGAATGCCGATACCGTCAATCAGGCCCCGCACCTTTAGCGTATCAATGAGCTTTATATAATTCGTCGTCTGAGTTCCGCTTTGAAGAATACTGTAATCGTTGAGAAGCAGTTTAACACCGGGGGCACAAGACTGACGCGCCCATTGGAATACCTGCACAACCCAATCCCATCCTGTGGCGCCACTTCCTCCCAGGGCTTTGGCATAGGCAGGGGGCGCGTGGAGCGGTTCATTGACAACATCGATAAACTGCATCAATGGATATCGTTTTCCAACGGTATCGATCCACTTCTGCACTTCAGCTCTCTGGCTGGCTGAATCGAGGCTGATGGGCGCCGTCATGAAGTACGGCTGCTGCTGTCCCCACACCAGATTGTGATCCTTGAAGACAAATTGATTGGTCAACGCATAACTATAGATCTTATCAAGACCCGTCCAGTTATACTGTCCCGGACTCGACTCGACCGAACCCCATTTGCCTTCATTGCCGGGGGTTATTTGATTCCAATACTGGTTGAAGTTGGACCATATAGAATTGCTGGATCCTGCTCCAAGGAATTTGCTATGGCCATTTGCCAGAGGCTGACCAGATATCTTTTGCGTGAACGCACCAGTCGCACAGATCAATATTAACAGAACGGCAGTCCATCGGGGAACTGCGTTGATTCTTCTAAAGTTTCGAACCGTTGCTGTATACCAATTTGAGTTTTGTTTTACCACTGGAATATCCTTTCGAATTCAATCAATTAATAGTCTCTCTTGGAACATTGGCATCCATAGATAGACCAATCATGTTATGCAACTTCCAAGCCAGCAACATTTCCCATAATCTACAATTGTACGCTACGACTATTGTGGAGGATATGCTCCTACGTAACGTCCGAACGATGGCCGGCAGCCAAGCAAACTCATCAGCTCGGCGGGAAGTTTCGTTCCAGCGTTCAATCCGTCGAACTCCTTCACGACGTGAAAATTTCCCAACTCCCTGCTCTGAAACAGCGGTCCTTCGTATGCGGGGAAAAACCTGCTGCTGACCGCAAATTCCGGATAAAGAGCATGAAGGCTTTCCGGCGAATCAAATCCCCGCTGACAATGTTCGCCGGACGAGGGGTTCCATATAATCAGAGGATACGAAGGCTTCTCTGACGCTCGGACAAACACGTTATTGTCCAATTGTGTTAACATCGGTTTCGTCAGGCGAGCGCACATCGAATCTGGCTGCCAGACAAACAGAAAGGGTCGTCCAAAATTTCTGTCACCCGAAAGCAAATTGTTGACAAAGATATGACCGTCCCGTTTGTCCACGTCGGGACCCGTGCTCGCGTGCCATCCGAAATGATCACCTGCAGCCACTCGGCCATTGCGTCCAAAGCAAGCCGTGCTATTCACGAAGGTATTCTGGTATATCCGGGCATTGGAGCTATTGAGGATCATCAACCCGTGGTCGCAATTCACAAAGACATTCCCGGCGCAGATAACACCTTTGGAGATTTCAAAGAAGAATCCATTGTCGCTGGGCCAGAGTTGATTCGTCGGCATTGTTGCTTTGACGTGTCCGACTCCTTCAATCCAATTATTAATGAACACGCCGTCGACATTGCCGACGTCGTACCAGATGCCATTGGAATTCGGCAAGTCAATGACAAGGTTATCTCTGCAGGTAACCCGGTGACACTGATTGAAAATCTTTACGGCAGCCGGATAGTATCCGGTTATGTTCTCAATGTTGTTCCGCGTGAAGATGTTTCCTTCCAGCAATACGTCATTGGAGCCGATGACGTACACACCTTCTGTGCTGGTGTCGGTCACTTTGCAATGGCGCATGGTGAAATGATCTCCCCTGAAATACCCTGCTACACGAGAACAAAACGAAATTGTGCAGTTCTCCAATGTCGATCCGATGACATCCTTTCCATACTCCGATTCATTCGTCAGGCCTTCCGGTTCCCGGCCTTCGATTTCAAGGGCACGGTACGCATATTGACTGAATGTGATTCCTTTAATCGTGCAACCTTTGTTGTCCGGCTTCATTCCGTGACAGTCTTTCGTCGTCCTGCACAGCGCCAAGTCAAATGCAGTGATTTCCACGAGGCGGCTAATGGGATCCGTGCCTATGTAAACTAATCCAGTTTCATAGTCGATGTAATACGAGTTCTCGTCTACTTCTCCCTCCCAACCAACAGCCTGAAGAAACCTGCCGTCAACAAACACCATGTCGTTATTGAATCGATAGATCGGAGTTTTCTTTCCTTCGCGATTGCGCTGCCACCAATCGGCAGGTTTCGACGGAAAAAGGTGAGACCAATGCGTAGTCCAGAGTCCATTTCCCAGGTTCTGCCACTTCTCCGCGATGAGTGTCCCTTTAAGGATCGGTTGTTCATCCTCAAACGGTTGTATGGTTATACCCTGGTTCAGCAGCAGATTGCCGGTTCGATACGTGCCTCCCCGCATGACGATTGCGTCTCCCGTTTTCACCCGCTCAATTGCTGATTCCAATGTGGTCGGACTTTTCAGCGATTGACCCGATGCAGCGGTTTGACCGTCTGTAGCAACATAGAATATTTTGCCCTCCACGGTCGGCAGTTCATATGTCCGGTGAATCGGACCATAGGGACCACCCGATGGTTGCGCCATAAGAGGAACTGGTTCTATAGACAGGAAGCAAATGATGGATGTTACGAGGAGCGATGCATACCATCTCAACGGGCAAGATCGTGACCTGAGTTGAATCTTTGAGTGGAGTGCAGTTTGTTGAACGGAATTGTGCTGTTTCATAGAAGTCGTTTTGAACATTTTCTTGAAGAAGTATTCTAACGTCGAACAGGATTGTTTGGCGATCACCATGTGGTCTGGCCCTCCAATCGTGCACTCATTGTGCTCTCCGTCGCGGTCTCTCTCCCACCACATCGCTATAAAAAAAAGCAGCCCGCCCGTGAACCACGGACGGGCCGCATTCTAAGCAAACGACACTTACTTCATGAAGACCAGTTTCTTCACAGAAGTAAAGTTCTTGGTTCCGTCCTGACTACGAGCCTGTATGCGGTAGAAGTAAACACCGCTGCTCAGACCCGCCGGATTCCATTGCATCTTGTAGCTATTTGGTGCCTGGATGCCGTCGACCAGTGTGCTGACAAGCCTGCCGAGAACGTCGTAAATTCTCAGTGTTACGTACGCACTGTTCGGGATGTCATAACTGATATTGGTCGTTGGGTTAAACGGATTTGGATAATTCTGCATCAGTGCGAATTCCTTCGGAATAACGCTTTCATTCGCATCGACTGATGTCTGTACGCCTGTCGTGTAATGGGCCACACTGGAGAATGGACCTTCACCTCCCAGGTTAATACCGCTGACGCGCCAGTAGTACGTCGTGCTTGCCAACAGAGTATCCGAAATGAGCTCGGACGTATCCGTCGACATGACATCGACTTTGATGTCGGCCGCTGCGAACGCACTGGTGACAGCAACCTGCATATGATACGATTCAGCATTCAGTGCAGGATTCCAGGTAAAGAGCGTCCTTCGATTCTCGCCAGTGGTATTGCGCGGCGAACCGAGGACCACCTGAGCAGCAACTTCAATGACCGTCGTAAACGAATCCGGTGCACTGAACGCGCTTGCTCCGCCCTGGTTGAACGTCATGACCTTCCAGAAGTATCTCTGACGATTAAGCAGGCCAGTAAGCGTGAGCGTTGTATCGTGTTTCGTCGTGTCATTTCTGAGCACTTGGCCGTTCGAGGTGTACGTCCAGCTCTGCACGACATAGTTGCTGTCTCCAGCCACCGAGTTCCATTTGAACTTCAGACTGGTCGCAGAAACTTGCGCCTGGTTGTGTCCGGGATACGCAAGCACCGGCACCGCAGGGACATACATGATGGTGAACGAATCAACCGGCGAGAATCCGGAACTTCCGGCTGCGTTCCAACCACGTACTCGCCAGTAGTACTTGACACTTGGCTTCAGATTACTCGCGAACGTATAGGTTGTATCAAGAATATTCACGGAATCATTCAAGACAAGATTCGTCGTGAACCTGTTGACAGTGTCAACCTGGATGTTATACGTGGAAGCCGACGACACATAACTAACCTTCAACAGCGGCTTGATTGGTACCGTTGTAATGCCAGCCGCCGGGTAGAGCGGTTGCGGAACCACCGTGCACGGTATGAAGAGAGTCTTGAAGCTGTCCGCAGCCCACACGCCTGTGTAGCCTGCGCTGATACCTCTCACGCGCCAGTAGTAGGTGGTGGAAAGTCCAAGCCTGACAATCGTGCTGCTGTCCGTCACCGTGAGGTCTTTCACGATGGTGGCAAACGTACGATTCGTGGCAACCTGCACACGGTAGCTGATCGCACCGTTGCCGCCCGTCACTCTGTTCCAATTCAGTGTGTCTGTCGCCAACAGAGCTGTATCGTGTTTGGCAACCCACGACGGTCGAACTGTGACCGGTGCAGGCGGGATGGATGCCCCTTCCTGGATTGTCCAATACCTATTGTTCACTGTGATATCACCCGCTGCGAGCTGGGTGCCTGACCATTTATTACTTGTTCCATCCGGCCAATTAACTATCACGGTGTCAACGTTCCCAGTTCCCAAACCGAAGTTTGCCCGCAGTCCACTTCCTGAACCAGCAGAGCCGCCTTCAGCCTTGATGACGCGAACTTGCTTTCTGGCGGGGCTATTGGAAATGACGGTGAATTTTGTTCCAACGGCCGACATGTTGTGGCCCGTACCGACTGGCATGAAGCCAACCCATTTATTCGTGTTGGTGTTGTTCTTCTGCATGATACTATTGCCGCCGGTGTACATATAGACATCCATGAAGCCGTCGTTATTGTAGTCAACCAAGCCTCCGCCTCGCTGGCCACCTGCAGTTAGGCCGTTGGCGGCTGCTACGTCAGTGAACGTACCGTCACCATTGTTCCGATACAAATGTTGGGCTGCGAAGGTCCCGCTCGCATAAATGTCCGCCAACCCATCATTATTGTAGTCGCCTATGTCCAATGCACGTTGATTCGTCGCCTGAACCAATCCATTGTTGGCAACGATGTTCACTCCATTCCACTTGTACGTAAACGTGCCGTCGCCCTTCCCGTATACGATAACGTCGGCAACGTAATTCCCATTGCCATCGCGGTTATCGTTTGCATTAAGTCCGTTGAATACAATGTCCTGGATACCATCATTGTTGAGGTCACCCCACGTTTCGCCGATAGCAGCGAAGTGACGCACGGTGTCGTCAACAATAACGCCAGTATCTACTCTTGTATTGGTGATTACGTAGACGCTATCAAAGGCGAAAGCGCTGTCAACGTTATTGATGTCCTTTTTATAATGGGTGACAAACACACCCGCCGTATCAAGGGTATAGAGTGTTCGCGGGGGAACAAGAGTTGCTCCCGTCGGAACGTAGAATTTGCCCGTTCCATCATTCAAGAATAGGACGCATCCCTTTCGAGCACCAGATGCTCCGGTGTCTATTTTGGAGATTAGATTTCGGAAGCTCGGCATCAATAAATCGACATAACCGTCATTGTTAGCGTCGAATGGTCGCACATCCCAGGATTCGAATGAAAGCGAGGTATCGATTCCGAGATTCGCTGCAGTTGCGCCTTTTGCAATATTTGTAAAGCCGGACGCACCACCCTTGAGGAACCACATAGCGCCTCCACGCGGTGCCGAATTATTACTTGCAAGATTGGTGAAAGTTCCGGGCCACACAAGGCTAAGGTAATTGCTGTGATCGATGGTCATCGCTGCAGAACCTTGGAAAACTTCGCCAGTGACTCCCGCACTCGCAAGATCGCCAGTCCCTGTTGCCAGAGTATATACGCCATTAACATTATAGAACAATCCGGTAGCAGGAGTGGCATTATTTGTTGTAAACAGGTCAAGAACGCCGTCGCCATTAAAATCGGCTAGAAGCCCGCCGACGGAATTCGTTTGGATGACGATGTTCGCCGTCGCCGTGGACGCTGCCGAAGCGAAGGTGTTCCCACTATTGCTGTACAGGATGTTGTTGGACGGAATCCAAACATCCAGAAAACCATCCTTGTTTATATCTCCCCAGAAGAAACCGCCGTTGGCGGCGCCTGATGCCGGGGCGATGGTCGGTCCGGTGCCGAACGTCGCTTCCTGAGCACTCGACATGCTCAACCCCACAACGAGGAAGAGCACAACCACCGCTGTTAACCGTATGAACTGTTTCATGTATCCTCCACGGTTGTAAATTAGAGTATAGTGAGTTA
>CAZOIM010000131.1:9166-11388 GCA_964579855.1 uncultured Ignavibacteriaceae bacterium
TTGTAGACCTTCAACGAGACTTCACCCTTTAGAGGCACAGAGTACTTGATTTCGGTCGTTGGGTTGAACGGATTCGGGTAGTTCTGGCCGAGATCGAACTTTCCAGGTATGCCAGGATCGGATTTGCCGACGCCAACAGTCACTCCGTTTGTGAGCCATGTGTTAATTTGTGCATGCTCGGTAGCCTGTTGTGCACTCCAGGCATTGTAATGATTAACGGACGAAAGTGCTCCCCACCAATGGTACAAGTCACCAAGCGGGAATTTTCCCATTGCGGCAGTGTCCAATTTGCTATTTGTATACGACAGATCTTCATTCAAAGGCCAAACCTGTTGGATATCATCATTTGGATTGAATGCCCAGTTAATGTTTGCCCCGGTCAGCCATCTGCCGTTGCAGAATGCTGTAATACTGTCTATGTTGGTAGTCACCGCAATAAAATGGGGATCGTATGTTGCACTATACGTGCTCGTCCTGTTGAGAGTGGTGGTCATGGTATCAAGAGGATACAAATTCATTGCGTTCATATAAGGGAAGTTCTTATGGCCAGTTACAGAATCCCTACCGGCAAAGAAATTGTACGTCTTCGTGCTCATCATGGGCATAACGTGTATCTTGGCGTCCTCCGTTGACGCAGCGTTGAAAGCATTGTTGGCGACAAGATCATAATACCATTGATCGAAGCTGTAACTGCAGTTGGCAAAGAGGATGTGACGTTGCGACGCCGGGGCAGCAGTCCGATCGTCGGTGAACGGAACTGAAAACGTCAATCCCGCCACACTGTCGATGTTGATGGTCCCGCCATTGGGGGGATTCCCGGTCGTTCCAGGTTGATCTCCCATTAAGAACGAATTGTGAAAAAGACAATTTGTCACGGAAAGGTTCCACCAATACGATGATTCCAGCGTGTACATACTCGTGTTGAGGAACGTGCAGTGGTTGAAAGATACGTAGTCAGCATATTCCGGTGATTCCTGCATATATCCATAGCCCACATTTGCAATGGTGCAATTCTCAAATGAGATTGAATCGGTGTGCCAAGTCGTGCTCTGGTATGTCCACGAAACCGGCCTGCCGTAGTAACGATAATGCGCATCGGTAAGATTGCGGAAATACGTATTGATGAGCTTTGCACGGAAGTGTCTGCACGCTGGCTCTATCGCTCCACCGCCATTGCCTATGCCCTGGTAGTCGATGATACAATTGGTCATGGTGAAATGCTCACCCTTGCCGCTCAGGTTCGCCAGTGAATCGTCTTCGATCAAGATACTCGTCCCAACTTGAGCGCCGAGGACATTCGCGCACATAATCCACACGTTCTTAAACGACGCATCACCGAAAAGGTCGAAGTTGTACGTCGTGGTCACTCCGCCGCTTGTCGTCCAGACTATTTGGGGAAGAGCGGTGCCCGACGTGTTCCCTGGCGTTGGTCCTTCGAGACGAAAGTTTGAGTGCGCAGGAGTGGTTATTGTGGTAACAAGAATATAGTAGCCACGCGGCTCCAATTTGAAAACAGTATTGGAAAACTGTGCCCCGGTCGGATCCGCATTAATGACATTTTGGATCGCCGTGTTCAGATTTCCTCCGCTCCCCGCGTCGCTTGGAACCCTCACCGTATCAACCTGCGCCAATGCCAGGATTGGCAACAACGCACAAAGCAACACGATGCCAAAATTCTTCATTTCTCCACCTCTTGAATTAGTTGTAGATTGGATTGAATGATTACTTTCCGTGATTATAGATTATATCGAATCCCCAGGTTTGCTACGAGACCATAGAACTGCTGGTTGGTAAACCCCCCGATCGAACTCTGCGCAGAAATGTTCGATTCTCCATTGAGATTGGTCACATCCAAGTACACTTGAAGCCCCTTCACCCACGGCAGAATCTGTCGCGCAGACGCATCCCATCGATAATAATCTTTGGAGAAGCCGTCTTGCTCGGGATACCCACCGATGTTTGTGACGGAGTTCCCCTGAAACACAAAAGACAAACGGGCAGAAAACCCTCCGAGGTCGTAACCGATGTACGAATTCAGGATATCATTGGGCTGAGAAACCAACCGCGCTGTACGCGAGCTGTCAACATAAATCACTTGCCTGCCAGCGGGTACCTCGTCGAAGTACGGATATCGGGCTTTCGACCAAATATGAGTGTAGTTGAGGCCAAAAACAATCCCGTCGAATGGAGAAGGCAAATACCAGAACCGCGTTTGCAAATCT
>CAZOIM010000132.1:0-5559 GCA_964579855.1 uncultured Ignavibacteriaceae bacterium
ATGAAAAACGCGATTCCAAAACTCTGGATTGGCGAAATTGTCAGCCGGATGTTGACGGCTCTGGCAACAATCTATGTCGCACGCATCATCGGCGTGGAAGCGTACGGATTGGTGGGGTTTGTTTCTGCCGTCATGGCCTATCTCCTGGTCTTTGTCCGGTTTGGAACCGACGATATTATCGTGCGGGAACTTTCCAGAAACGACGCCCTGGACGAACCTGGGAAATCGCAACTGAGGACCACGGCCATTATTGCCCGCATTGTTTTTTCAATCCCGGCAATCGGACTGCTCACTGTTCTTGCATTCAGCTCCGAAACAGCGACACTGCAGCACCTTTATATTGCGAGCATTATTGCACTTCTCGGGGCGATTCTCCCCGTAGAAGGTTTTTTGCAGTCGGAGGAGAAATTTGCCTCAATGGCGGGATACAGAATTCTGGCAAATCTTCTTAACTTGATCCTGGTTCTCGTCTTCGTTCGATCGGTATCGACATCGTGGGTTGTCCCGGCGGCGAGCGGAGCAGGCGTTCTGGCAGGCGAGGCGGTATTCTTCCGGGCCATCCGTGGAAGTCTGGCAGTTCCCAGCTTCAGCTTTATCAAGCGGAGATGGAAGTATCTCACGGTGCAGGGACTTCCATTGTTCGGTTCGATGCTGCTGCTCCTGTTGGTTGGCCAGCTCACCATTATCATTGTACGATCGTTTTGTTCCACGCAGGAACTCGGTTGGTATGTGGCGGGCTACAAGATCTATGACGTGGGAAATGCATTGATCGTGCCGACTGCGACGGTGCTCTTTCCAAAACTTTCGAGTCTTTGGCAGCACCCCGACGCTTCGAAGAGGACATCTCTTATCGTGAGCGGGATTGGGATCACGACTTCGATTGCGTTTCTGTTGCTGGGAGGGGCGTTGCTCGGAGGAACGGAAATCATTCCATTTCTTTTTGGCAAAGGTTTTACGCGGAGCTCACTCTATGTTTCAATCCTGGCTGTTGCATTGGTCTTCCGGAGCATCAGCATGCTGCTTGCCAACGCCCTGGTCGCAGCCGGCAGACAACGAACGCATCTTCTCGTGACGTTCATTTTTGTTGCAGTCAACGTGATTCTCAGTGTGCTCCTGGTTCGCCGGTATGGTGCGTTGGGTGGGGCGATTTCAATCGTCATTGCATTCGCGTGCGAGCTTGTCTCGTTCCTCGTTGCGTCGCGGAAATCGATCGCGCTTTCGAAGGTCCTCATGCTTCTCACACGCATTGTGACCATTTGGGGCTGCGTCTTCGTTCCGTTGTACGCCATCACCTTATACTTGCGTGTGGACGGGGATATGTCCGTTGCTCTTGCAGGCGCCCTGGCAGTCGCATTTCTCGCGCTGTTCTCCTATTGTATAGGGAAGTTCAATATCGTGACACTTTCTCTCATCCGAAAAAATCTGTTTGAAGCATGATCAACGGTCACCCGGGGAGTACGAGTACTATGTTCCGGGTTCCGAATGTGAACAACCACCGAATGCATGCATGAACCAATGAAGACTATCCTTGTCACCGGTGCTGCGGGTTTTATAGGAATGCACGTGACGAACGTGCTCCTTGCAACAAACCACGCGGTCATAGGCTTCGACAGTCTGAATGAATATTACGATTCGCGTCTGAAGCTCCACAGACTTGAACAGCTGTCGAAACACGCGTCATTCAGATTTGTCAAGGGAGACGTGCAGGACGCCCAGGCCGTTGATCGGGTGCTCAACAACGCTCACATTGACGGCATTATTCATCTGGCGGCCATGGCCGGCATACGGTACAGCCAGGAGCGGCCTGAAGAGTATGTGGCAACGAATGTTGGTGGTACTTCGAATCTTTTACAGATCGCACAAAAACACGGGATTGCACGGTTCGTCTTTGCATCGAGTTCTTCCGTCTATTCCGGTTGTCCCGTTCCGTTCCGTGAAGAAAGTGTCACGGACGCTCCGATTTCAACCTATGGCGCGACAAAAAAGTCCGCCGAGCTCATTGCCTACACCTATCACGCCCTCTATGGGATGCACGTGGTAGTGCTCAGATACTTCACAGTCTTCGGGCCGCAAGGTCGGCCCGACATGAGTTACTTCAAGTTCATTCGGTCTATCGATGAGGGGACCCCGGTCGGAATAAACGGCGACGGGCTGCAGACGCGTGACTTCACATACGTTGGAGATGCTGCAAGTGCAACGACAAGTGCTCTTGGCCTTGACGGTCACCACATCATCAACATAGCCGGAGGAAGAGAACCGGTATCGGTCAACACCATGGTCGGTGCCATATCGGGCCTCGTCGGGAAAAAAGCCGATATCCGTTATGGGCCATCATTGAACACGGATCTTTTGGAAACCCGGGCAGATATCTCCAAAGCAAAGAAATTGCTCGGATGGGAGCCACGCTTCGATTTCGAACAGGGTATCCGTGCAACAGTGGCATGGCATTTGGCTAACAGAGAGCTTATACGAGGACTCAGGCGATGATTGTTCTTTGTCAATCTCGTGAAGCAGGCGCCAACGCAGATTCCATTGCAACGATCGGCACGATCGCAATCTCACCCAGAGGAATGGAGTGAAGATACTTTTTATCTTATCGACCCTGTTCCGCGGCGGGGCGGAAAAAACGGTGTGCTTCCTGGCTTCGAAGGTCAAAAAAAACGGTGATGAAGCTGCATTACTGTCGATGCACGGCGGCGGTAGCTTGTTGAATGAGATTCGCTTGAGCGATGTCCCGGTATTTGTTCACAGGAGTCTTCCGGACCTGGTCAAGGATGTTCTGCCGAAGGTTGTGCACGATCTGGCAAACTACGTGAACGTTCGACGACGCAGGCACCACTACACCCGTGAATTCAGATTACCGGAACGTCAATTGTCGTCTGCATCCGTAGAGCGATGGGTGAAGAACAAGATTGAAAGTCTTCGGCCGGACATTGTGCACGTTCATCAAGCGAATTGTGTGGAAGCCCTGCGGTGGGCGAAGGAGTGCGGAGTCCGGGCAATCCTCTACACGCACCATAACATGACGGGCGAAGTATCAAGCCAGAGCGAAATACGCTTGTTGAATGACTGCGTCCCTTCTGCGGACTGGGTTACGTTCGTTTCGTCCGCGCAGCGTGAAGATTTCCTCTCGAACATAGTCTATCCGGGGAATCGCACTTCAGTCATTTATCCTCAGACCGCATTTGCAGGAAAAGCCCGCAAGGACAGGCCTCCGACGCCTGCACTGATACTGGGGACAATGAACAATCTCTCTCCAGTAAAAGACCCGATGATTCTTCTCGACGCTCTCGCAGGGGTAAGGCGCGCCGGCGGGGATGTGCGACTGTTTATTGCCGGAGGTGATCCGAGATGGAGAGCGGTCGTTGAGGAAGAACTACGGAACCGTGAACTTCACGATGCCGTACGGTTTTTCGGAGCCCTGGAAACGAACTTGCAGATTCAGGCGTTTTATGATCAGATCGACGTTTATGTCTCAACTTCAATTTCCGAATCATTTGGCCTCGCTCTGAAGGAGGCCATGGATTGCGGCGTACCGGTATTGACAAGCGATAACAAGCCGGTGCGTGAACTTGTCGATGATGGCAAAACAGGATTGGTGTTCCATCGTGGAAATGTGGAAGATCTGGTCACAAAGATCAAATTTTGCTTAAGCAATCCGACAAAACTGAAAGAAATAGGACTCGAGGGACGTGCATACTCCCAGTCAAGATTCGTTCCATCGCGCTCATGGTCAGAGTATCGGGCCCTCTATGAACAATTGCTGAAATGATGATTGTTGATTCAAATTCAGAAGCCTGATATGAATAGCAATGATGTGCTCCGAGTTTTCCTGGTGACGAACAGATTTGCGCCATCGAAAGGGGGAATCGAGCGGCAATGCGGATTATTGGCCCATGCATTTGTAGAACGCGGAATGAAGGTGACGGTTTTAACCGATCGATTCAGACCGGATCTTCGGAAGTTTGAACAGATTGATGGTATCAATGTCCGAAGGGTATGGAGCTTGTGGACTATGAGAAAGCCGTTGGGATTGGCAACAAGGATTCTGTTGAGGGAGCGGGCGAAGTCTGGTCCGACAAGTTCTGCCTGGGGGAACACCCCGGCGCACCGCAATCAGGGTCTACCAATGAAACTCAGGCTGCGCAGAATTCTCTCCTACAGAATTCCGATGTACACTCTATGCCTGTCGGTGTTGATTGTCCTCATCCGCAGAAGAAAGGAATACGACGTAATCCAGGTTTTCCAGACCAATCTCCTGGCGGTGGCGGCAGTCATTGCAGGGCGGATTACTGGGAAGCCTGTCATAGCCCGGGACGCAGTCTCGGGAGGGATGGACGAACTAACGGAATTCCTTTTCCCCCGATCAATTTCTTCGATGGTAGCAAGAAATTGCACATTTATTTCTCTCAGCCGGCATATCGAACAGGATTTACTTGGACGCGGCATCCCGCCAACTCGCGTCGTTCGGATTCCAAACTCTGTCCAGCTTCCTCAAATCCTCTCTGAAGCTGAACCAAAGCCCAATACCGTTCTGTTTGTAGGAAATGTCTCCGGCGACTTTCGTCAAAAAGGTCTGGATATACTGTTTAAAGCCTGGAAGATCGTCATTTCCGAAATTCCAGGGAGTCGGCTCACTGTTGTCGGGGGAGGTGACTTCGCGTCCTTCGAGACGCTGGCCGCAGAGGACGGGATCAGGGACTCGGTAGATTTTGCGGGATTGCAGGAGAACATCGGTCCCTGGTATGAGAAGGCGGGGATGTTTGTGTTGCCGTCCCGATACGAAGGAATGTCCAACGCGCTCCTGGAGGCAATGTCCTTTGGGAAAGCGTGTGTCGTGACGAACATTTCCGGGAGCGATGATTTGATCGAACACGAAATGAATGGCCTGAAGGTCTCTTCAGAAGAACCTGAGGGGTTGGCGGGAGCCATTATAGAATTGTTCAAAAATCCAGCAAAAGCAAAAACACTCGGCAGGAATGCTCGTGCAAGTGTGGAAAATCACAACGCGCCCTCAAGAATTGCTGAGCAGTACGCGGCAATCTATCGCAAGGTAGTCGATGACGGCGTATCCCGATGACCGTCATCCATCCGTGCGTTCCGAGAAAGAGTTTGTCTTTGATAACTCTATGAGACTCTTGTGAGAATTCTTCTGCTTTCGGATGATATGATCACGGGTGGAATCGCACGACATGTGACAGATCTAGCCAACGGATTGTCTGAACGCGGCCACGTTGTCGTTGTCGCTGCGACTGACGGTCCCATGCGAAAAAGACTTCGAACAGACGTGGAATTCCTTGCACTAGCACCGTTGAAATCCGAGACGGGGAGGAGGAATTATCCCGGAATCCTGGCCTCGGTCTGGAAGGTGAACCGATGCGTTCGGACGAACGGCATTGAACTGCTCCATTCGCACATGCGCATAAGCGATTTGATGGGACGCGTTATCGCCAAACGCGCCCGTATCCCGCAAGTCTCGACGTGTCACAGCTTGTTCAGCAATTTAAGATTCTTTTCCAGGTTCGGAAAGGAAACGATAACTTCCAGCGATGTTGTACG
>CAZOIM010000132.1:5659-11322 GCA_964579855.1 uncultured Ignavibacteriaceae bacterium
GGGGATGGGCCGGAGCGCGCTGTGCTTCAGCGCACCATTCACGATTTGGGGATTGAATCTTGCGTACACATGCTGGATAGTTCAACGAATGTTGTCGATATTTTCAATGCGGCGGAGTTTTGTGTTATTTCTTCCGTGCGCGAAGGGGGAACGTTGTACGTCAACTTGGAGGCCGCGAGCCTGGAAAAGCCCCACATTGCGACAAGCGTGGGAGGTATTCCGGAATTTGTTATCGATCATAAAACGGGGCTTCTTGTTCCTCCAGAATCGCCCGAAAAACTCGCAAAGGCGATCGCATTCCTGTTGAATAATCCGAATGAAGTCAAACGGCTGGGACATCATGCGCTTCTCCAATACAAAGAGCATCACGGATACGACCGCTTCATTGATGAAACTGAACGTGTCTACCGCGATGTGCTCACGTTCTCAGACGAACATCCGGTTGCCGGTCGGGCCTGAACGATGAAGAGAGTGTGGATGCGAATTGATCATGCGAAAAGAACGGTATCCTCTTGGGTCACAAAGGGCTTGAAAGAGTTCGCTGCTTCGCCAATTCAGAGAATTCTCCGGAGCGTCACTCGGGCGCTGTCTGTATCAACATTCGCTGTGACGATACTCATCTCTCAGAATACTCCGAAATCGGTCGTTCACAATACCGAGTGGGGTAGTGTTAAGAGCCAGAACGATGGCAGGGGACTGACACTTTCAATTTCCATCAACCCGTTTGTGAACAAGGGAGTCTCCGGCTCGCCAACATCTTCCGCGGCCCGGGTTGCGGCATCCAGCGCGCGTATTTCCCAAGCCAAACCGACATTTCCCGAATATACCTTCTATGTTGCTCTACCGCCTTCAACGACGATCCGAATCGCGAATATTGTTCCTCAGTTCACGCCCGCAAATCCCAATGATCGTGTCGTGGTAACCGGCTACGAATCTGCGAACGACTCATCGAGCATTTCACCGGTCTACCGTTCACTCGCCGAAACCGGACCGCTGACAACGAATCCTGTTCTGAGAGTATCAGGCTATGAATGGTACCGGGGTTACAGACTTGCCCGGATCCTTGTAAGTCCGTATCAGCTTCAAACATCCGAATATCGTTTTGTCACCGGGGTCAATGCGCGCGTCGAATTTCAGAGTGGCGCCTCATATTCTCGCGTTGTGGCAAAGTCTTCCGATCCGCAGTTCGATGCTGTGTTCAAGCAACTCGTGGCAAACGCTGGAGATCTTTCTTCAATAAGCCAGACAGTGTTGACACAAAATGATTCGACCGGAAATTGGATTCCGTGGGGGAGCGAGGCCATCAAGCTGGGCATCGCACAAGACGGCATTTATCGGGTATCGTTCCAGAACATACAAGCTCTGTTCGGCGGCGCTGCAACGATCGATCCGACGACATTTCGTCTGTTCAACCGCGGGGTCGAGATACCGATTTATGTCACTGGCGGACAAATTGGCCAGTTTTCAGCAAACGATTATCTTGAGTTTCCGGCATTGAGGAACTACGGCACGACGGACTACCGTTCCATTCCATCCGGCACGCAAGAGTATCCTGAGTATCTCAACCGATATACCGACACATCTGCATACTGGCTCACGTGGGGTGGGATCAAGGGATTACGAATAGATTCCACCGGGATTATGCCCAGTTCCACAGATACTCTTCGTTGGTATACGGAACTCGTGCACGCGGAACAGAACGCCGAGCTCCAGTTTGCTGACGGGAGCGATGAAGTTGCTCGTCAGGATCCCCGTTGGACCTCCGGGGATATTTGGGGATGGGGATGGTTGTATTCCGGAGGTTCTTTCGATGTACCGGCGTCGGTGACAAATCTTTCCAATGCCTACCCAACAGCCAGGATTTATGCCCGGTGTGCCAGCACGACATGGCCGTTTGGGTTCCCAAGCTACAAAGTACGACTCACCGTCAATAGTTCGGATACACTGCAAAAGATAGATGATAATGGCCAGACTCCTCAAATTCTCCTGCAGGCAGATGCGCCGATATCAGCGTTATCGAATGGCACAAACGTGATCCACACGTACTCGCTTCCGACTCCTTCCTCCGTCAATGCGATATGGTTCGATTGGGCGGAGTTGGAGTATCCAAGGAATCTGATCGCGACGGGAGATACGTTGATTTTTGGATTCCCCAGGCTTGCAACATTATCGCTCAGGACTGTTGTCGTGACCGGTCTTGCGAGCCAGAATATCGTGATCTACAAATATTCACCCGGAGCAAAACGGATCACGAATGCTGTGTTTTCAGGCGCCGCCCCTTATGTTCTCAGCTTTGTAGACACAGTTGCGCCTGGAGACCGGTACATGCTCTGGGAGGTTGCGAAAACGAAGACCCCGCAAACGATGGCGATTAAGAGCTTCCCAAATTTGCGGGATCCGTCGCGGGGAGCGGACTACATTCTTGTGACCTCCAAACAGTTCATGACGACGGCACAATCGTATGCATCGTTCATTGGATCGACGTACAACGTGCGCACGACGGTTGTCGACGTAGACGATATTTCCAATGAGTTCGGTTACGGGTACCCAACGGCCGAATCGATAAGGGACTTCCTCAAAATGACTTCAACCTGGCAAACACCGATGCCTTCATACGTATTTCTGGTTGGCGATGGCACGTATGACCATAAACGCTATGTCCCGAATCCCAATCCGCAAAACCTTGTCATCAATTCATTACCGCCATTTGGAGATCCGGTCAGCGATCCCTGGCTCACAGTCCTCGATGATTCATCCATTACGCCTGAAATGTACATTGGCAGAATTCCCGTGAACACGAATGACGAGTTTGTTCGGTACTATCAACGGGTGCAGTCCTATGTTACCGCAAGAAATGATGATTGGAACAAAAGGTCGATGTTCTTTGCGGGTGGTGATCCAGGCATCCCGGGACAGGTTGAGTCATTTCAACATACAAACGAGAGCATCATCTCCTCGATGGTCAATCCTGCACCCATAGGGGGAATTGCATCGGACTTCTACAAGACATCGAATCCCCAATCCGACTTTGGTCCCTATACTCCGGACCAGTTCCAAAATGCGATCGACAATGGTGCGGTCTTCATCAGCTATATCGGACATAGCGGGACACAGACGTGGGACAACAGCATAGGGAGTGTCACGCAACTCCAGAACACGAGAAACCGTTTCCCGCTTATATCGGATTTCGGCTGCTCCACAGCGAAATTTGCAGAGCCCGATATTAAATGTTTTGGTGAACTGTTCACCCTCGACCCGCAAGGCTCGGCCATAGCGTACATTGGAAATACTGCCCTGGGTTTTGTCTCGATAGCACTGACGCTTCCGCCGCTCTTCTATAAACAATTCCTGCAGAACCAGGTGTACCAAATTGGCAAAGCCCACCTTCTTGGAAAGATTGCAGCAATGACGCAAATGGGAGGGCCGAACGTTCTGCTGAATCGAGTGATGATGTTGACAAATTCCCTCATTGGAGATCCTGCGATTCAGCTGGCAATTCCCCAGAGACCCAATCTCGTGATTCACGGGGGAACCATTTCGACAACGCCATCGCTCCCGTCGGACGATCAGGATTCTCTCAGGCTCATTGTTCCGTATATGAATACCGGACGAGTGACTACTGACACGGTGAGAACGGACATTCGCCACACATTCAATGGAACTATCACCGATACAACGCTCCTCCGCGCTCTTCCCCTTTTTCAGGATACCATCACCATTGCTTTTCCGACGAAGGATCTTGCCGGTAATCACACCTTCAATGTTCAATTGAACTCGGATGGACGGGTTCCGGAAATTCAGTCGGACGATAATGCGGCATCCTATTCCGCCGCGGTCTTATCGACATCCCTCAAGATCGTGCGACCGTTGCAGAATTACGAATCACCGGCCGGAAATCTTGTATTTCTTAATCCTGTCAAGCAGGTAGCTCAGAACTCTCCATCGCTTACTCTTGACATCGACACGACGAAAGCATTCTCAACGCCCCTCACCATGACGCAACCGTTGGGTCTCGTCACCACCAGTTTTGCAGTTCCCGCGCTCCTTCCTGCAAAGACGTACTATTGGCAGGCAGGAATCACGAATACGACTACTCCCAAAGTTCTTGGAAGCTTTGTGTTTAACAGTGCCGGCGTCACGCGTTGGCATCCAAACGATTCGAGTGCCTGGGGGCAACATTCGTTTGTCGGTGCACGCTATGCCCAGAATCAAGGGGTGACAATTGCAGACAAGAGGATCAGCCTTCAGGTGATATCCTCGGGTTTCGACGATGGTTCGTTTGGCGCGGTCAATATTAATGGAATAAATGTATTGCCGAATTCAAAAACCCGGGGGCACGTCGTGGTGGTGTTCGATACCACGGAGATTTCAGCGAAGGATGTTCAGGTATTTGACACCTTTGGTTCCACTGCAGAAGCTGAATCCCTTCAGACCTACCTGACAGCACTCCCGTTCGGGACAATGGTCGTCGATCTTGTCGTCGACGAGGGATCGTCCCATCTCACTTCCCCCATCCTGGCAGCGATTCATTCCATCGGTAGTTCTCTGATCGACAGCATTGGTTACAGGGATAGTTGGGCCATTATCGGTAGAAAAGGAGCGACTCCCGGAACGGTACTTGAGCAATGGAAAAAGAGATATTCAGGGATTGCCGAACTCGATACTCTCTATACCCGCAAAGTGAACATTGGAACAGTGGAATCTCCGGTTGTAGGACCTGTGGGAGTCTGGAAGTCCGCATCCTTTTCAGGCGTTACTCCTACAGGATCATCTCTCACATTAAGTGTGCTGGGTATCCGAACAACCGGGAATGTCGACACGCTGGTCGTTGGGCAGTCCGGACCAACTGTTGACCTTGCACAGTATTCCCCATCTCGTTATCCGGAAATGAGGTTCGTGGGAACTCTCGTCGCAAATTCGAGCGGACAGTCGCCGGTCCTTTCCGACTGGAGTGTGAACCTCGATTTGCCTGCGGAATTGGCTGTCAATTATCAGTCCGTCACTTCGTCTGCCGATACTGTTCTGGAAGGTGTGGACGCTACAATTCAAGCAAGTGTCTACAATGTCGGTTCTGCAAGCGCTGACAGTGTCCTGGTGAGACTTACATCGATTGGTGCTTACGGAATACAAAGGGTTGATTCCGTGATGCTGGGGACGATTATCTCCAACGGTTCCAAATCCACCAACTTTACATTCCCGACAGCTGGCAGACGCGGTTCGAATACTCTTTACGTTGAGGTAGATCCCGGGCAACGGATAAATGAACTCTACAAAAGTAACAATGTTATGGCGCTCCCTCTCTTTGTCCGGTCCGACACCGCTCACCCAACATTCACGATATCAGTCGACGGATCACCTGTTTACGACGGCGATTATGTATCCACAAATCCGACGATTATCGTTGATGTTTTTAGCAGCAATCCATTGCCGATGACCGATCCAACGAGCGTTCTGCTGATGATGGACAATCAGTTTGTGACGTTGGGTGCCAGTCCCGACAGCATGTTCCAATCGCGCAACGGTCCCGACAAGGCTCTCGTCACGTACCGTCCTCGTCTGCAAAAAGGGGACCACACTCTTTCAGTGCAAGTTAAAGACGCATCCGGGAATTTTTCCGATACGACTGCCCGGCAGGTCACGTTCAAGGTCGAAACTGAACCCGG
>CAZOIM010000133.1:0-11248 GCA_964579855.1 uncultured Ignavibacteriaceae bacterium
TTCTTCTGCCATCTTACTTGGATGACACGATAAGCCTGTACGACGATCCATTACTATGCTAGTGTAACGAAGGTTTACGACAACAATTCAACTGATTAGAATGAAAGCAACTTCATCACTGACGATTGACCTCTTTGCGCTCAGACGGGGGTTGAAAGGAAGGTAAAGAATGGTCGCGATGATGAACCAGTTGATCATACAACGCGTCAAACTAGAAGCAGGATTTGTCTGGAACCGTACGCCACTCGGGCACGCCAATCCCAGCAGCATTTTGTCTCGGCAAGCTGATCATTTGGTAATCTGGCCAATTTATCCTATTTTTTGACCGCTTCTTGGTCACCTGGCAACTATCGGAGACAATTCATGGCACAAACCACCAAAAGAGAATCTCAACGGAAGAAGACGGAATCAGCCGAAAAGCCACTCATTTCCGAGCGTTTTCAGCACCCCGCCGCGATTCTCGTCCTTTTTCTCTCATTGATCATTTTTTTCCACGATGCTGTGTTTGACGGAAAAGTCTTCGTGTCAAGTGATTCCATCGCAGCGCAAAGTTTCAGCCCCCTTATTCAGGATGCAGCGAAAGAAGGCACTGTTCCTCTCTGGAACCCCTACATATTTTGTGGAATGCCGGGTGTCGCAAGCATGAGCGTTGGGGTCGAGCGCGCATATGATCTATCAAACGTCGTGCTTATGAGACTTGCCAACGTGTTTGATATTTTCAACAAAACCATCGGGTGGGTGCTCTTTTTCTATCTGCTTTTTGCGTGCGGAATTTACCTGTTTGCCGAATATAAGCTTCACAATAAAATGGTCGCTGTCCTGGTGGCGTTGGCAACCACGTATTCAACATACATTATCATATGGATGATGTCGTTTCATATTACCAAGATCACGGTCATTGCGTTCTTTCCCTATATCTTCTATTTGGTGGAACGCCTGAGAGAGAAATTTAGCCTCCTGTTATCACTACTATTGATCCTGTGTGTCCACTGTCTCATTCTTCCCGGGCACGTGCAAATGATCTTCTACGTGTTCTTTGCGCTGGGGATATACTACATTTACTACCTTGTACGGACAATCGCAAAAAAGGAAAGTCTGGCCGGGGTACTTCGTTCGGCGGCTTTGCTTACTGTTGCAACCTGTTTCGCCTTTCTAATGTCGGCTGATCAGTATCTCTCGACATTGGAATATGCCAAATACTCCATGCGTGGTGCAGACCCTATCCAGAATCAGCTGCAATCGGGAACGCAAGACGAAAAGAAAGGTAGCGGTGGTGGACTTGACTATGACTATGCGACGAGTTGGTCGTTTTCACCCCGTGAATTGTTGACTTTTATCGTCCCGTCTGCCTACGGATTTGGTGATTTCAATTATCAAGGGCCTTTGACAAACAATGAAAATGTGCGGCTGATGACGTATTTTGGACCACAACCGTTCACCTCTGCGCCTCGATACATGGGTATTGTCGTCCTTGCGCTCGCGTTTGTCGGAATCGCCAAATACCGGAAGGATCCGTTCGTTCAATATTTGATCTCCCTCACGGTGATCGCCCTTCTCATATCGTTTGGTAAAGAGGTGCCAATTCTCTACGACTTGATGTTTAAGTATTTCCCATTCTTCAATAAATTCCGTGGCCCCGACCAGATTCAGGTTCTTGTCGAACTTGCCATTCCACTGCTCGCCGGATTCGGTGCTGTTGGACTTCTTTCATCACAGGAACGTCAGCCGTCATCTCTCGAGGACAAGAAATGGAAACGTTTCGTCGGTCTCTTGGGTGCAATTGCGGTGCTTACTCTCGTCGCAAGACCTGCGGTTGAATCAATATACAGCTCATTCTTCCCGCAGCAAGACGTTATGGCAGTTCTAGGACGTCAGTATCAACAGAATGTTCAAAGTGCAATCTACGGGATCATTACGGCGGAGGCAGCCGCCGACGTAACTGCTGCTTTCATCCTCTTGACAATCACTTTTGGTGCCTTCTGGCTCTATCGGAAAGGCACGATACGATTAGAACTCCTTGGCATTGTCCTCGCAGTCTGTGTTTTGACAGATTTGTGGCGTGTCGACGCGAAGACCATGGATCCTCAGGATGCTCGTCAGGCCCAATCAGAAGTATTTGGCACATCAGATTACGTCAAATTCTTGATGCAAGACACGACAGCATACCGGACTCTCGAATTTACCAACGGCCAACCCCCTTATAGTAACACATTAGCCTATTTTCGGATCCAAAGCGCATACGGATATCAAGGAGCCAAGATGCGCGCGTATCAGGATGTCGTGGACAATGTCGGTCTCGCCAATCCTTTGCTTTGGGGACTGATGAATGTTCGATACATTATTTCGAATAGACCAGATTCGAGCGCCATCCTCCAACCTGTGTTTCAGGGGCATGATCGCATTGTGTATCGCAATCGTGCCGAACTTCCCCGCGCCTTTTTTGTCGATAAGTATGAGATTGCCTCTGGGCTTCAAATCCTTGGGAAGATGCGTGATTATTCGTTTCAGCCACGCCAAATAGCTTATATGCTGGATGACCCAAAAATCGCCGTCGATCCTCCTTTGCCCGAAGCACATGCTCAGTATTCGAAATTTGACATCAACCATTTTGAACTGTCGGTCAATGCAACCGGAAAGAATTTGCTATTCCTTAGCGAAGCGTACTATCCTGAAGGGTGGAAAGCATATATCGACGGGGCTGAGACGCCAATCTATCGTCTCGATTACTTGTTCCGCGGCGTCATCGTCCCGATAGGTCAACACACTTTGAGCATGGTTTTCAAGCCTCAAGGGTACTTCCTTGGAAAGACCATTAGCTTGACTATCAACATTCTCGTCCTTGGTTGCATTCTTGTTACTGGGGGCATTGTGATAAACAAGCGAAAGAAATCACTCAAAGCTGCTCAATCAGTTTAATTGAGCACCGGCCATAGACTCTTTTGTTATGTCCGCGCCATACATTGGAATTTGATTTCCAAACAGCGGATCTTGGAAAACACCGACTTTGTGCCATCGAGGAATACGATCGCTCGGGAATAGGCCAAGCATCAGCTCATTGTTTTGGCTTTGTCGAGTCATTATCATATGCGTGTGGGCAGTCCTGCTCACAATGGTATTTGATCTAAGTTCATTGTTTACCTGCAAGACTCTTGCAGAGTGACGACAATCCTCCAATTCGGTAGCAGTTTAGTATTTCTCACAAATCCTGTTCCAAATGCAGACTGTCAGGTTGGCATCCACACAATGAAATTGGAATTCGCCCCAGGTACCTTTGAATACTTTTCCAGGTTCTTTTCAGGACAAACCCGCACCGTCCGTGCAAAACTGAACATTCTTGCAATGCTGGTATTGAAAGGAATCAGCATAGTCTGCGGATTTCTGCTTGTTCCTCTTACCCTCCATTATTTGGATGCAACAAATTACGGCATTTGGTTAACGCTGAGTTCAATAATAGGATGGTTTACGTTTTTTGATATAGGTCTCGGCAACGGATTGCGAAACAAATTTGCCGAAGCAATGGCTCTGAACGACGTCGACCTTGCCCGCATTTATATCAGTACAACCTATTTCTTTCTCAGTGTAATCGTTGGCGTAATCTTCATTCTGTTCTATTTTGTCAACACGTTTATCAACTGGTCAACCGTACTCAACGCGCCTCCATTTCTTGCCTCGCAATTGTCCCTCATTGTCTTCATCACGTTTAGCTTCTTTTGCCTGCGATTTGTCTTTGGCTTGATTGGCACAATCCTTATCGCAGATCAAAGACCGGCTGCGAACAGTCTGGTAGAAGTAATTGGAAACCTTCTTTCGTTGGCTCTCACATTTATTTTGGTGAAGACTACAACGAAGTCCCTGCTTTATGTCAGCATCGCTCTTGGAATTTCGACATCGTGCGTTCCTATCGTTGCATCATGGTGGTTATATTCGGGAATGTATAGCCGACTCAGGCCTTCGTTGAAATATTTGAAAATGTCCTATGGACGCGAATTGATGTCTCTCGGAATTCGGTTTTTTATTCTCCAAATTGGCGCCATGGTAATTTTTTCGACATCAAACATTCTTATTTCACAGTTGTTTTCGCCGGAAGACGTGGTTCCCTACAACATTGCGTTCAAATATTATAATCTCGTTTCGATGGTGTTGGCAGTAATTCTCGCCCCTTTTTGGTCTGCGTACACTGAAGCATACGTACGTGGAGACATCGCATGGATTCAGCGTACAATTGTCGTTCTGAAAAAGGTGTGGATTGTTGCTGCCCTTGGCGTGATTTTGATGTCCGTGGGAGCCAACACATTTTATCATCTATGGGTCGGGAACAGCGTCATCATTCCTTTGGAGATATCTATCTCGATGGGTATCTACGTCTTGGTGAGTGCCTGGTGCAATATTTATGTGAATATCATTAACGGAACAGGAAAGATCAGTCTTCAGGTCGTTGCAGCCATTCTCATGAGCATATTGAATATTCCACTTACAATCGTGTTCGCTAAGTATTTCTTTCTTGGTGTTGCTGGTGTCGTTTGGGCCAATGTGGTGTGTCTATTACCCTGGTGTTTTATCTGGCCCGTGCAAGTCAGGAAAATCCTTTCAGGCACGGCTATGGGAATTTGGGCAAAGTAGGGTTACTATTCAGTCCAAGACCATGACATTTGGCGTGGTTCGTGGAAGACTGTCTGTCGATATCGTTCCAGGATCCACTACAAAAAAAAGCAGAGCATTTAATCAACGATCTTCATAACCGGAGCCGTAAGATGGCGGAAACGTTAGGTTCTTTGTGTGACAAGCTGACGATAGTCAAGCTCAAGCAATTTCACACCGACGATGCAGATAAACTGGGGAGCTTATCCGTTCAAGAACAACAACTACAATCAGAAATAGATAACTTTGTCTTGTCAGCGTCAAAAGGAATTATTCCTTCCGAGCGCCTGATCTTTTCTGCCAACAAGATCTATAAACAAGCCGGAAATGCCATCGCTGATGTCGTGGGTAATTTGGGAACTACTATTTCTCAGCTGGCGGATGTAAACTGCAGACTCTGGCATCAACAAGAATATGTCTACGACTTCGAAAATGTTCCGCCAGAGAAAAAAAATGAAGTCATAAAGCAATTGGCACTCCTGAATCTCGAACGGAACAAGTGTATCGACCACATTGATAGGCAATTTCAGGCATTAGTTAAGCGTTCGAATCCAGATCAATAACCTACTCACTGGAGAACTTTCATGCATTTGATTCATCGTCATACGTGTAGGGTTTGCGGTTCTGGCGCCCTCACAAAAGTAATTGACCTTGGCGAACAATTCTTGCAGGGCTCTTTTGTCAAACCCGGCAAAGAGAATCCACCAATGCGCAAGATACCGACAACTCTTCTCCGCTGTGATCCCACAAGAGATGAACATGCCTGCGGACTACTTCAAATGGAACACACTGTCCCTCCTGAAATTCTCTATTCGGCGTACTGGTATCGTTCCGGGACAAACAATACGATGCGCAACCATCTCAAGAGCATCGCTGATGAAGCCGCAGGAATCACAAACAAAGCAAAAGCGGTTGTCCTGGATATTGGATGTAACGATGGTACACTCTTGGGCAATTATCCGTCATCCTATCGAAAATTTGGAGTAGACCCATCAGATATTGCCCAAGAAATCAAAGGCGATGTCACGGTCATTCAGGATATTTTCCCGTCAAAGGAATTATTGGCCTCTCTGGATGGTACTCGCGTTGATGTGATCACCTCAATAGCTATGTTCTATGATCTTGAGGACCCGATCTCCTTCACTAGAGGAATCAAGGAAATTCTATCGCCCGAAGGCATTTGGATCTTCGAAATGTCATACATGCCAACCATGCTTAAGATGACGTCGTATGATACCATTTGTCATGAGCATCTGGAATATTACAGCCTCGCGGTCATCGAATATGTTTTGCGGCTTGCCGGCATGAAAATATTTAACGTCTCGCTCAATGCAATCAATGGAGGCAGCATTCGTTGTTTTGCCACGCACGTTGATAATTTCAGGTACAAGAAAGATGTCTACCTGCAAAATATTCAGCAGCTTCATAAGGAAGAATTTGATTTGGAACTTGATACTGATAAGCCATACAGGAATTTTCAGGACCGCGTCAATGTCCACAAGGGAGAGCTGATCGGCCTTCTACGCAACCTCAAAAAGGAGGGGAACCACATTCACATCTATGGTGCTTCAACAAAAGGAAATACGATATTGCAATGGTGTGGCATAGATAATCGTTTAATTGATTTCGCTGCCGAACGGAATCCAGACAAATATGGTGCCCACACACTTGGCACAGACATTCCCATTGTTAGCGAGGCAGATTCGCGCGCTATGAAACCAAATTATTATCTGGTTCTCCCCTGGCATTTCAAGGAAGAGATCATTGATCGTGAAAAGGAGACGATTGAAAATGGAATTGGTCTCATATTCCCACTTCCGACGATTCACATAGTAAAGAAGTGACCAAGTTGTATATGGCATTTTACTATTCACCAGACCCATTAGTCACCTGCACCTTTGGCCCATTACTTTTTGAGAACAAGAATCCGGAGAAATGAATAAGCTATGCCCACCGCATTAATTTTTGGAGCAAACGGTCAGGATGGCTATTATCTTTCTCAGTATTGCCTTGAGAAGGGGATCGAGCCAATAGGAATCTCCAGAAGCGGCAATTGGATTCACGGGGATGTATGTCATTACTCCCAGGTTGAACAGTCTATTCGACAGTATTTACCGACGTACGTATTCCATGTCGCAGCAAATTCAACGACATCGCACGAGGCATTGTTTGAAAACCATCAAACAATCTCTACGGGAACGTTAAACATATTAGAATCCGTCAAAAAACATTGTCCGACTGCAAAAGTATTTATTACGGGCAGTGGTGTTCAGTTTAGAAATGATGGCAGGCCAATCTCGGAAAGCGATCCGTTCGAGGCTGGCAGTCCATATAGCATTGCACGTATACAATCGGTCTATGCCGCACGGTATTACCGTTCATTGGGGATTCAAACATACGTCGGGTATTTATTTCACCACGAGAGCCCTTTGAGAAAACCCAATCATGTCAGTCAAAAAATCGCACTCGCAGTACAACGGATCGCGCAAGGCAGCAAAGAAGTTCTCGATCTAGGCGATATTTCCGTAGTCAAAGAGTGGACGTTTGCGAAAGATGTCTCTGAAGGAATATTTACTCTCCTTGCACAGGAACAAATATACGAAGCAATCATAGGATCAGGTATCGGACATTCTATCGAGCAATGGTTGGAGTGTTGTTTCCGGGAAATAGGCGAGGATTGGAGACCTCATGTTAGAATCCAAGAAGCATTCAGACCGGAATATCCCATTCTGGTTTCTAGTCCAGCAGTGATCCGTCAACTTGGCTGGCAACCGAAAGTCAATTTCGAGCAATTGGCAAAGATAATGGTCCGGCCGACCAAATAAGTGTATTCGGATATATCAACCACGATTTCATTCCACGATTCTCTACGAAAAAGGACATTAGAAAGCCTAAGAAAATACTCTTGGGTCAGCTGGGACGAGGTGGAGATTGCCTCTATGCCACCACCATAGCTCGTCAAATCAAATCTGACTATCCAGATTGTCGCTTGACTTGGGCCATAAGTTCTTTCTATCGGTCCGTTATTGATCTCAATCCGTTCGTAGATTCTGTGTGGGAAGTACAACAACACCAGAATACTTCATTCGTCGAGGTGTGGGAGAAGTTCGAACACGATGCCTGGAAGTGCAAGAATGACGGAGAGTACGATGAGATCTTCCTTACGCAGGTACATCCCGGCAACTATCAGAATTTTGACGGAACAAGTCGGTCATCATTGTTCAGAGGATATCCTCATCCAATTACAGTGCCAATAGACCCCGTGATTCGCTTATCCGCAAGCGAGATTTCGAATGTCAAACATTTCATTGCAAATCACCAGGTAACCCGCTCTGACACTGTAGTTCTTTTTGAATCCGCCTCTACCAGTGGACAGTCCTTTGTGACACCTGAGTTTGCGGTACAAACTGCCTTGCGAGTGCTAGAGAAGAACTCGCATATCAAATTTGTTGTCTCATCCAACCAACAGATCACGAATGTTCATCCCAACATTATCGACGGAAGTACCCTGACATTTCGTGAAAACGCGGAACTGACGAAGTATTGCAGCCTCCTCGTCGGGTGTTCGAGTGGTATATCCTGGCTGGCAACATCGGATTGGGCAAAACGTATTCCCCAGATACAGTTGCTTGCTGGTCGAACGAGGATGTATGCTTCGATGTTTCATGATGCGATTTATTTCGGGCTTCCGACGGACAATTTTATTGAACTTGTCGACATCACTTCCGAAAAGGCAGCTGAGGTCATTCTTAATTCACTCACGGCTGGCTTCGCTAAGACTTTTGAGAACTATCAAACCAGAATTCCTTTGAAGTTCGATTTCTACCTTTCTCAGATCTACAACGAATTACTCAGCAAAGGGGAGTTTGACAAAGCCGAAAAAGCCCTTTCAAGTGCTTTCTCACGGTACTACTACGATAATGAGGGATTAGCGAGATTTCGATATATCATTCGAACAATACTGACTCCATACTTACAAATAATATGGCGCTCCCTTACCGATGAAAACAGAAGAGGATTCACTGCCCTCGGATGCCGACCGCCGCATGGCTTGTACCGATGGCAACTAGCAAAGGACTTCGTACAATTATTTGTGTATTCAGTTTGGGGCGAGAATGTTCGCATTGCCAGGTTGTTTCTCTTAGATCGAATCAATGCATTTGTCAAAGCAAACCACGCACAAAGAGGGTGAGTCGTTGATTTAGCTATTGCTCCAACAGTGACAGGTTCTGATCGTTTTGTTGTTCGAATAGTACTTTTGCATAACCTTCACTCGAGACGTTGAATCCTTCTTTGAAGGTATTAATGTGCGTGGAATGGAACCAATATTTCAAGCTTCGATTTCATTTTCATAGGTTGACGATGCTCTATATCTTTCTTCCAGTTCACAATCGTATCGCGACTACGCAGAAGTTCATTTCATGTCTTCAATCCCAAACATACCATGAATTTCAACTGATTTTAATTGACGATGGTTCTACCGACGGCACAGCAACAATGGTTCAACAGGCATTTCCCTCTGTCATCATTCTTCAAGGCAACGGCAATTGGTGGTGGGCGGGATCCTTGCACCAGGGATTTCTTTGGCTATCGAAACAAGAACTTGGCGACAACGACAAAGTCTTGCTCATCAATGACGACGCCGTTTGTGACGATCAGTACCTTCAAACTGGCACGGGGTTGCTTGACCATTTGCCTCGAACGCTCCTCATTTCAACCGCGTACGGCAAATACAACCACACGTTGCTTGACGGTGGCGTGCATGCAGATTGGATGCATGGCAAGTTCTCAATTACGTCAGACCAAAAACAAATCAATTGTGCTTCCACTCGGGGATTGTTTCTTTTTGCTATCGACTTTGTATCGCTGCGCGGATTCTATCCACACCTTATTCCTCACTATGCTTCCGATTATGAATTCACCGTTCGCGCTTTTCGGAAAGGATTTCGCTTGAAGGTTGATGAATCGTTGGTCCTTTCCATCGACGAGCGTGCAACAGGTTTCCAGAATTTTCAAGACGAAACATCATATTTCTCCTTTCTTAAGCGATTGTTTTCCAAAAAGTACATGATGCACCCGGTGTATCATTCTTTTTTCTTCATTCTCGCCTGCCCGTGGCCGTGGAAAATCACCAATGTCATCATTCTTTGGCTGAGTACTGTTTGGAAGATGGTAAAATACTTCTTCCTTCTTGTCGTATTCAAGAGGATTGGAATATCACCCAAACCTATCCAATAACGTTTTACAAATGCACACGAGACATTCTGTACACGAATCACTTCACAAGGAAACCGGTTTAGCAAGTCAGATAAACCCATGACTCGATCGACGTGACCATATGAACGAAGTGAAAGAACCTCACCTAATACAACGGGACAATTGACATGAGTACAAATCATCTCGAGACCCCCGTACTGTTTCTCATTTTCAATCGTCCGGATACGACAGAAAGGGTCTTCCAACGGATCCGTCAGGCTCAGCCCAGAAAACTCTTCGTTTCTGCGGATGGAGCACGTCCATATAAAGAAGACGAGTTACAGAAATGCGAAGCTACGCGGAATATCATCCGAGGAATTGACTGGGATTGTGAACTTCACACAAATTTTTCTGAAACAAACCAGGGATGCCGAGTTGCAGTGAGTTCCGGGATTGACTGGTTCTTTGCTAATGTCGAGGAAGGAATTATTCTCGAAGATGACTGCGTTCCGGATATGTCTTTCTTTTCCTTTTGCAGCGCTCTTCTCTCGTACTACCGCAACGACGAGAGAATTATGCATATTTGTGGCGTCAATTTTCAGGATGGTGTGAAGCGAGGAACCGGAACGTACTACTTTTCGAAAATCAATCACGTTTGGGGCTGGGCGACGTGGAGAAGAGCCTGGAAGACATACGATGTCGACATCAAGTCTTTTCCCAAGACACTTCACGAAAACACCTTTTCCGTGTTGTTTCCGGATCCGGTGATGCGACGTTATTGGATTAAGAGTTTTGGCCTTGTTTTTAACAAGCAACGGGATACATGGGACTATCAATGGCAGTACGCAATGTCTGTCAATAATGGACTGGCCATAATGCCAAATGACAACTTAATTTCCAATATCGGATTCGAGGCTGGAGCGACGCATACGATTGACAGCTTTCATAAGCTTAGCAATCGACCAACAACCTACCTCGGCACAATAATCCATCCGACGTCTGTCGAGGCCGATGGAGAGGCGGATTTATACACCTTTCGTAAATACACCAATCCGCCCAAGATTCGAAAACTTTGGCAGCTCATTCGAAGATACATTGCGTGGTTCCGAAAAATTTCGTGAGTCGAAACGCCTGCAATCAGACCGATGAGAAGCATGGATCGTCGGAAGTTCGCAAATTACAACTCTACGGTCGAACGAGGTTGCAGGGTCGAACCCGATCGGCCTCAGTTGATCACCCAATCGATCATCCAATCATACCACCAGAATACACTCAAGATGCGTGAAGCTGGAAAGGGAAATAAGGAAGGATTTGACGCAAAGAACCGAAAGAACAATTCAGTAGGCAGTAATGAACCTTGTATTTGACGGGCAGGCATTTTCGTTCCAGGAATTCGGCGGAATTTCTCGTTACT
>CAZOIM010000134.1:0-4166 GCA_964579855.1 uncultured Ignavibacteriaceae bacterium
CTGCCCAAAGACAATGGAAAAATCAAGACCACGGAATATCTCAATGTCCCGGATTCAGAAAATGTATGGGCAGTCGGAGATTGTGCCCTGATCCAAAATCCTTCAGGGGATGGATTTGCACCGCCGACAGCTCAACATGCCATCCGTCAAGCAGAAATCGTCGCCCACAACATCGTGGCAACCCTTCGAAACCAAAAAAAGAAAACGTACGCATTTGAAGGATTGGGCAAGATGGGCTCGCTCGGTTACCGGAGCGCAGTTGCAGAGTTATTCGGTGGTCTCAGGCTTTCAGGACTGATTGCGTGGATACTGTGGAGGTCGATTTATTGGTGGAAACTTCCCGGTCTCGATCGCAAGATCAAGGTTGGGCTCGCCTGGGCTCTCGACCTGCTCATTCAGCCCGAATTGGTGCAACTGAAGCTCGGTTCTTCGCAAGGGATTACACAGTCACATTTCGAGCCAGGCGAACCTGTCTTCCGACAAGGCGATCTCGGCGATTCATTATATATCATTCTCAAAGGGGAAGCAGAGGTGATCCGGGAGGAAAATGGATCCGAGCGCTCATTGGCACGATTGCAGGGGGGACAATTTTTTGGCGAAATGGCGTTGATGAATCAGAAGACGCGTAATGCGACTGTCAGGTGTACGACACCTATGGACGTCCTCGTCCTGCGAAAAGGAGATTTCAGAGCACTCGTTTCGAACCTTCCCGACTTTCGTGCGAGCTTCGAGACCGCAGTGAAGCAGCGGACCGGAGACGGAGGAAAGACCGAAAAAGATTCTGCGAACAGTTAGGCGGGCCGCGAGCCCCTCAGGATTCTGGACGGCAGCAGTATCAGCGCTTTCAGCGTTTGCAGAACGCCATCGACGGCAATGCCGAGGATGCGGAATGGAAGAAGCAAAAGCCAGACAATCGGATAGAGAACGATGGCTGCCAGAGCTAACGGCCAGCAGAAAAATAGCAAGAATAAGAATAGAAGGAATTTGATCATGGGTTTACCTTTCGACAACTTTACATACGCTGTATTTCGTGCCAATGTTACGATGAGATCGAGGATCATGAGTTTTCTGAAGCGATTCTCTTTTCTGATTGACTCGTTCCTTCAAGGTTGCTCGATTTCCATTTGATTCGTTTCATCCGACCCAACAACTGCTCCATTTACCTCAAAATCCATTAGAACCTTCAATTTCCGTCTAACGTTACAATATTTCAGGCACTCGTCCGTCTACAATAACAAAGAGGCTTCTTGAGTTCAGCGATTGACATAAAGGAGAATGCTGCAAAGCTCGAAACGGCGGTAAGATCCGAGCAGAGACGCCTTTTCAGTTTCATCCGCAAGCGAGTAAGGAGCGAAGAAGATGCAGAGGATATTCTGCAGGACGTGTTTTATCAGCTTGCCTCCACGGATAGTGTCGCAGAACCGATCGAACAGCTCACGTCGTGGCTGTTCACGGTCGCCCGGAACAAGATCATCGATTGGTACAGAAAAAAGAAACCGGATGCTATTCCCGTCGAGACGCCAGACGATGATGTAAGGCTTGGTTTGTCCGACCTGCTGTTGGATCCGCGACAGAACCCCGATGACGTGTATTCCCGCACTATTCTCTGGGATGCGTTTGAGGATGCATTGGAAGATTTGCCCGACAATCAGCGCGAGGTTTTTGTGATGAACGAATTCGAAGGAAGAAGCTTCAAGGAAATTGCTTCGCTCACGGGTGAGCCGATCAATACATTGCTCTCGCGCAAACGGTATGCCGTCCTCTACCTGCGCGAACAACTTCAAGAATTCTATAATGAATTATTCAATCAAAGGAGATTACCATGAGACATTGGTGGCCGTTGCGTATAGTCAAGTTTGTCGTGGTTGCCGTCGTCGTTCTCTTCGCGATCGGTTATGTCGTGATGGGGCTTTGGAACGCACTTATTCCCGATCTTTTCAAGGGACCCGTGCTAACCTATTGGCAGGCAATCGGACTTTTACTCCTCTCCCATTTTCTGTTCCACGGCTGGGGAGGGTGGCGGTATTCGAACGGATGGCGTCACCGTCACTGGCGACATCGTTTTGATGAGAAGCTTGCTTCTATGACGCCTGAGGAACGGAAAAAATATGAAAACGAATGGCGCCGCCGCTGTGGTTGGGCCCCGGGTGAAGATGACACGAAGCCCCAACAGACGACTGCATAGCGTTAGGAACCGTCTGCACCTCAGCGGTGTTGGCAGGATGAAACTCAAAAACGCGTTTACATCCCCACCAACAACAGGAGATACAAATGGAATCCGTTTGGACTGAAATTCTTAACTTGGCATTCCGTTGGGTGCATATTGTCGGCGGAATTCTTTGGATCGGTCATCTGTGGTTCTTTAACTTCGTCAACGCCCAAGTCGCGAAGACCTATGACGATGATTCGAAGAAGAATGTCATACCCGAACTCATGCCACGGGCGCTCTACTGGTTCCGGTTTGGCGCGATCTTTTCGTGGGTAACGGGGTTCCTGCTGCTCGGCCTCGTCTACTACGGCGGCGGATTTCAGATCTACCCGGAACAATCGCTGGGCCTTTCGGTCGCTTGTGGCATCGGCGCCATGCTCGTCGGGTGGGCGATCTACGATGCACTCTGGAAGGGAATGGCGAAGAACGAAGTCGCTGGTGTCGTTGTGTCGTTCCTTCTCCTCGCGGCAACTGCATTCGGACTTCACGCAGTCATGTCCGGACGGGCACTCTTTATCCACATTGGAGCAATTTTTGGAACCATCATGCTCTGCAACGTCTGGATGAGAATCTGGCCCAATCAGCGCAAAATGATCGCTGCGGCAAAAAATGGTTCACCTGCTCCGGAAGGCGCGGCACCGATGGCGGCTCTGCGATCGAAGCACAACACCTACATGTCTGTTCCGTTGTTATTTTTCATGATCAGCAATCATTACCCGACCGTGTATGGAGACAATCTCAATTGGCTCTACGCGCTACTTTTCGTTGTGCTCGGTTGGCTTTTCACGATGCGACTCTATTTCTTCTCTACAAGATCGGCAACAACAAAGTATTAACAAGCTGAGCATTCCGGGACCTCATCACAAAATCTCGATTCCTGGAAGGTTCAGATTATTCGTCTTCATCATTTCTACAAGGGGTTCTTTATGAACAACATTCTTCCGTTGGCATACAATTCTGTTGCGCACAGCGAATCATCGCCCGAACGCAGACCGCAGAACGGCGATCTCGAGGTGCTCGACGCCTACTCGGCGGCGGTAACAAAAGTCGTTGACCTCATTTCTCCATCGGTTGTCAAGATCGATGTCTCGCATCACGTTTCCAGACGAGGCTTCAGCGGGCGACGACGCGACCGCAGCCAGAATCAGGAACAGGTTACGGGGAGCGGATCGGGAGTTATCTTCACTCCGGATGGTTTCATACTCACGAACAGCCACGTCATTCATCGAGCTGCATCCATTAAAGTCATCCTTGCCGACGGGCGCGAAATGAGCGCTCAACTCATCGGCGATGATCCCTACACGGATCTCGCGGTTATCCGGATCACCGCGGATAACCTGCCTTCTGCCAAGCTCGGCGATTCGCAGGCAATCCGGATCGGTCAGCTTGTGATCGCGGTTGGAAATCCGTACGGATTCCAGGCAACGGTGACGGCAGGGGTTGTCAGCGCACTCGGCCGATCACTACGCGTCGGCGGCGGCCGATTGATCGACAATGTCATTCAGACTGATGCTGCATTGAACCCCGGCAATTCAGGCGGACCGTTGGTGAATTCTCGCGGCGATGTTATCGGGATTAACACTGCGGCAATTCCGTGGGCCCAGGGCATTTGTTTTTCAATTCCCGTCAATACGGCGAAACTCATTGCCGCAAGATTGATCAGCGACGGAAAAATTACACGGGCGTATCTTGGTATCGGCGGTCAGGTTGTGGAAATTTCGAGGGCGGCTTTGCGCGAACACCAACTCACGGGATCGAGGGGCGTTATGGTGTCGCAAGTTGAGTACCAGGGGCCGGCACAGCGAGCGGGCCTTCAGGAATCTGATGTCATCGTCGCGTTCGGATCACACAGAATCGAAAGCATCGATGATCTCCATCGGCACCTGACGAATGAAGCGATTGGGAACGAAGCCACACTTACCGTTCTCCGTCTTGAGAAGAAACTCTTCGTCAAGAT
>CAZOIM010000134.1:4266-6766 GCA_964579855.1 uncultured Ignavibacteriaceae bacterium
TTTTCCACCGAACTAACGGTCCGCATCGGCGAAGTGAATTACGGTGGGCACCTCGGCAATGACTCCGTACTCTCGCTCATGCACGAGGCACGGGTGCAATTCCTGAACAAATGTGGCTACAGCGAATTGGACATCGAAGGAGCCGGCATTATCATGGCCGATTCCGTCGTCGTGTATAAGACCGAAGGATTCCACGGTGATCGTCTTGTCGTTGAGGTCGCCGTTGGAGATTTCCAGAACGCGAGCTGCGATTTTGTTTACCGGATGACGAACAAGGAAACAGGGAAAGAAGTCGCCCGGGGAAAAACCGGAATCGTTTTTTACAACTACGGGTCGAAGAAAACGATGAGTGTCCCGGCAAAATTCCGGGAAAGATTTTCGGCTCCGAATGAAACGCCTTGAATCGAACGGGAATTTCGACGAAGAAAGAGAAATCATCGTCAAGTGTCCCGAGTCTCTTGTAACTCTCTCAAATTATCTTATATTTGGGTCAAGAACGCTACAGTGATTCCGACAACATCATGAGTATGGACAGGGCACAAATCCTAAAATTGATCGAAGAAGTCCTGCGGGAAAGCAATGCCAACGCGTGCTGTCACGACGGTATTTGCACGGACCAATTGTGCGTCGTTCACAATAAGGAAGGTGTGCGGAATATTATCAGCACTGGCGCCGACCGCATCACCACCGGCGTCGGTGTCCGAACCGGCAATTTCGATGTCTCGCTCGCCCGCATGATTGACCACACACTTCTCAAACCGGAAGCGACGCGACAGCAGGTGGAAGAGCTTTGTGCCGAAGCAAAGCAATACAGTTTTGCCAGTGTGTGCATCAACCCGGGTTTCGTAAAGTTGTGCGCCGGTCTCCTGAGGGACACCAGCGTTAAGGTCTGTACCGTTATCGGATTTCCGCTTGGCGCGACATCCACGGAAGCCAAAGCGTTCGAGGCCGAACGGGCCATCCGTGACGGCGCCCGGGAAGTGGACATGGTCATCAATGTCGGGATGCTCAAGTCTGCGGAATACGATTATGTTGAGAAGGATATCGCCGCTGTAACATCGATCGCGCATAAGTTCGACGTTTTGGCAAAAGTTATCATCGAGACCGGATTGTTGACGGACGAGGAAAAAGTAAAGGCGTGTATTCTTGCAAAGAGAGCCAAGGCCGACTTCGTCAAGACTTCGACAGGGTTTGCCAAGGGAGGAGCAACGGTGGGCGACATTGCGCTGATGCGCAGAGTCGTCGGACCGGAATTGGGTGTGAAAGCATCCGGAGGGGTCCGGACTCTCGAGCAGGCAAAGGCACTCATCGAAAGCGGCGCCGACCGCATAGGAGCCAGCGCAAGCGTGAAGATCGTAACCGGCGAAGCACAACCTACCTCCACTACCTACTAAAGGCCGCCCCTTGATACTTTTCGTGCGCTGTTTCGCTGTCGTTGCCGCTGTTCTGAGCACGACACTGCTGACAGGATGCATTTCGTCGGAAGGAACGAGTCCCGGAGGGAAAAGCAAAGAAGGGCCGCAACAAAGCCTCGGGCCTATCGACACATCGAGAGCCAGGGCCATTCCCAATGTCGCGGTGCAAAAGAAGGCAACCGGGACTCAGACCAAACGTGCTTCCCGTTCGACGAAGTTTACGGCGAAACAGGATACTCTGAAAGCGTCGCTCGTCCGGAAGACAAAACCCGTGCAACATCCGCCCTCGATCGAACGACCCGCAAATCCTGCATTCACGGTGCAGATAGGAGCATTTCAGCTGCCGAAAAACGCATTGAGGAACCAGAAACTGGCGAAAAACCGTTTTCCAAAATATTCCGTCTATAGTAATTATTATTCGAAATCGAAGTACTACAGGGTCAGCATCGGCAAATTCATGACGAGGAGCGAAGCCTCCGCACTGAGACAACAGATTATGAAAAAGTATCCGAAAGACTACTCCGCATGTTGGGTCAATTACATCGCAAAATAAATCTCCTCACCGTTGCGTTCCTCGCAGTGGTCGTTTGCACTTGCGTCGCGTGTTCATCCTCGAACCCGGACACCACGGAGCAGAGATCGAAACCCGATGCGCAGAAGGACATGAAGAAGCCTCTTGCGGAGTATGAGGCAACGCTCGACCCATCCCAGTACGATGAAGATGTTGAAGTTGTTCAGAAGAAGAAGGAAGAGGAAAAACCGGCGCAGGAACTGCAATTACCCAAGGACAGCATCGTGGTGCAGGAAATATCCCAGCTGGGATTCCGCATCCAGATTTTTTCGACTTCGAACATCGACGAGGCGATGAACATCAAGACCAACTTCCTCGCCAAACTTCCGCAGGATTCTGTTTACGTTGTCTACGACCCCCCCATTTACAAAATTCGGCTCGGCGATTATCCGACGAGGTACGACGCGAGTATCGAACTCCCCACGGTCGTCAGCATGGGCTATCCCGATGCGTGGATTGTGCCTGACAACATCGTGAGACGGAAGATCCTTCAGATTCCGCGGTCGTCCGGTCA
>CAZOIM010000134.1:6866-11168 GCA_964579855.1 uncultured Ignavibacteriaceae bacterium
ACGTCTTTGTACATCTTCTCGATCAATCCGGAAAACTTCTGTTCGACCACCTTCCTCTTCACCTTCAGCGTGGGCGTGATCTCGCCATTTTCAACTGTCAATTGCAACGGCAGCAGTTCAAACCTCCGTACGCGCTCGTAGTTGGGCAGGTCTTTTTGGAAGTGGTCGATTTCCTTTTGAAAGAGCTGTCTGATTCTCTCGTGTGCAACCAGCTCGTGATCCGTATTGTAAGCTATACCGGCCCCGAGAGCAAATTCTTTCAGAATCTCAAATTCAGGAACGACGAGTGCGGTGCAGTATCTTCTTCCATCGCCGATAAGGACGAATTGGTCGATAAACTTGCTGTTCAGGAAATGGCTTTCGATGGCCTGCGGCGCGATGTTCTTTCCTCCGGAACTCACAAACAGGTGCTTCTTCCTGTCGGTAATCATCAGGTGGCCTTCCGCATCGAACCGTCCGATGTCACCTGTATGCAGCCAGCCATCCTCATCGATCATTTCCCGGGTAGCCTCGGGATTCTTGTAGTAGCCAAGCATAATGTTCGGACCCTTTGCGAGAATTTCGCCATCGGACGCGATTTTGAGTTCAACGCCAGGAATTGGTTTCCCCACCGTTCCGAACCTGTAGTCATCAAGGCGGTTTGCGGAAAGAACCGGCGAAGTTTCCGTCAATCCGTATCCTTCGATAATCGTGATGCCGATCGCCTCAAAGAATTCCCCGAGGTGTTGCGGAAGCGCCGCACCGCCTGAAACAAAGAACCGGATTCTTCCTCCTGTTGCCGCCTGGAGTTTCGAGAACACGAGCTTCGATGCGAGTTTATGCTGCATTTCGAGAGATGGACTGACCATGCCGGTCTTCTCCGCGGCGACGAATTCTTTTCCCACATTCAGCGCCCAGAGAAAAATCTTCCGGCGCAGCATCGGCATGGCATCCACTTGCTTCATGATGCGGCCATAGATGCGCTCGAACAAACGCGGCACCGTCGTAACGATGGTCGGATGCACTTCCAACAGATTGTCGCGAACAGTCTCGATGCTCTCTGCATAGGCAATCGTCGCGCCACAGGACAACGCAGTGTAGTATCCACCCATCCGTTCGAACGAATGGCACAACGGTAGGAACGACAGGAATAAATCCTCCGGACCAAACGGAATGACCTCGGCGGCCGCGATCATATTCGAGACGATGTTGCTGTGCGTCAACATCACTCCCTTCGGATTTCCGGTTGTCCCGGATGTGTAAATAATCGTCAGGAGATCGGATGGTTTCGGTCTTGCAAGACACTCGCTGAAAAATTTCGCGTTGCCTGTTTCAAACTCTCTCCCCATCGCATAGACCTTCGAGAACCCGACAACATCCGGTTCATCGACCGTCCCTTTTTCCGTCATGATCACTATGCGCTTCAGCGACCGGACACTTGATCTGATTTTGAGAACTTTGTTCAGCTGAAATGTGTTCGACACAATCGCCATCTTCACTTCCGCATCATTGAAGATGTATTCGATTTGTTTCGGCGTCAGCGTCGGATACACCGGTACGTTTACAGCTCCGAGAATCACCGCCGCCATATCCGCGACAACCCACTCCGGCCGGTTCTCTGCGATGATCGCGATCTTATCGTCCTTGCCGATTCCCATCGAGGCGAGACCGAGTGAAAACAGTTCGACGTTTCTCCTGCACTCGCTGTACGAAATATTCCGGTACTGTTTTTCGACTTTGTGCATCAGGACGGGTCGCGTTTCGTTTGCGTACTTCGTCGTGATGCGGTCGAACATTTCTGTGATCGTGGTGAATGGAACGATGGTTGCCATGGTGTCAAAATTCCTGAGGGATGATACGCGGTGAAATCGCTGGCAAGGTAAATCAACACGGAGTAAGATGCAAGGAAGGTGCAACTCGGTCACTGCGCCTGGTGATAGGCAACAACGGTCTTCCCGGAACACCGACTTAGCTCATCTGCACCATGTTCGTTGTTCAGCGCGCGGGGTCTAATCAGCATAGTTTTCGGTGGGTTAGCTCTGAATATAGGGTTTGCTCATGTAGCGTCAAGCCAAATCGTCGTTTTCGAAACATATTCTTTGATTTTTAACTTGACAACATTACCCCTTCCAATTATATTCACAACCAGTTGAGTCAGGTCTAACGTTCCGTGTCTGCCCAAACCCCACCCAACATCTGAGGAAGCAGAAGGATAGACTGACAGAGATTAAGCAACAGTTCCTTTCAATCTTGTAATCTCAAAAAAATGAAGGTGATAGCTCAGGTCCGCGTGAGCGGACTCAAGGAGCTTTTTTCGCTCTTTGCACTAACTTCGAAGCGAAATTTTATTAACGATTAAATAATCCAGAAGGAGAATCAAAATGCTCGAGGGAGAAGTCGCCAATGTGAAGATAGCAGACGAGCAATCGCAAGCCGGACAAGAAAAGCGCGGATTGAAATTCGAGCGCTATTTCACCAAGCCCGGCGTTCACCCGTTCGACCAACTCGAATGGGAATTGCGCACTGCCGTGATATCGAACGAGAAAGGCGAAAAAGTTTTCGAGCAAAAGGATGTCGAGATTCCGAAGTCGTGGTCGATGACCGCGACGAACGTTGTGGTGTCGAAATATTTCCACGGACAACTCGGTTCGCCCAACCGCGAGCACAGTGTGAAGCAACTCGTGAAGCGCGTGGCAGACACTATCTGCGCGTGGGGTTTCAAGCAGGGATATTTCGCATCCGAGGAAGACGCCGAAGTCTTCTATAATGAGCTCCTCTATCTCCTCGTCAACCAATACATGTCCTTCAACAGTCCCGTCTGGTTCAATGTTGGGATTGAGGATAAACCGCAATGCTCCGCCTGTTTTATCAATTCCGTGCAGGATTCGATGGATTCGATTCTCACTCTTGCGAAAACCGAAGGTATGCTCTTTAAATGGGGATCGGGAACCGGATCGAATCTCTCGACACTCCGATCGTCGCGTGAAAGAATCTCGGGCGGCGGAACGCCATCCGGACCTGTGTCATTCATGAAGGGATTCGATGCTTTCGCAGGCGTGATAAAGTCGGGCGGCAAGACACGACGCGCTGCGAAGATGGTGATATTGAATGCAGAGCATCCGGACGTCGTTGATTTCATCAACTGCAAAGCGGACGAAGAAAAGAAAGCGTGGGCGCTCATCGATGCCGGCTACAACGGCGGCTTCAACGTCCCCGGCGGCGCGTACGATTCGATTTCGTATCAGAACGCAAACCATTCCGTGCGCGTGACGGACGAATTCATGAAGGCCGTCATCGAAGACAAAGAGTGGGTTACCTATGCAGTCACATCGGGCAAGCCGGTCGAGAAATACAAAGCCCGTGACATTATGAAACAGATTTCGGATGCGGCGTGGGTTTGTGGCGATCCCGGCATGCAGTTCCATACCACCGTCAACAACTGGCACACCAGCTCGAACACGGCTCCGATCAACGCTTCCAACCCGTGCAGCGAGTATATGTTCCTGGACGACACAGCGTGCAACCTCGCTTCGTTGAACCTTATGAAATTCCGCCGCGCCGACAAGGAGTTCGACGTCGATGCGTTCCGGAGAGCAGTCCAGGTTACGATCACCGCGATGGAGATCGAAGTCGACAACGCCAGCTATCCGACACCAAGGATTGGTGAAAACAGTCACGAGTACCGCCCTCTCGGACTCGGCTATGCAAACCTCGGCGCCCTCTTAATGGCCCGCGGATTGGCGTACGACAGCGACGAAGGCCGGGCAATGGCAGCAGCCATTACTTCGTTGATGTGCGGCGAGGCGTATAAGCAGTCCGCCCTCATCTCGAAAGAAATGGGACCGTTCAACGGATTCATGAAGAACCGGGAGCCGATGCTCAACGTGATGACCAAACACGGCGTCCACGCCGAGCGGATCAGCAAAGATTATATTGCGTCGGATTTGTGGGATGCGCAGTGCAAAGTCTGGAACGATGTTGTGGAATTCGGGAAGAAGTATGGCATCCGCAATTCGCAAGCGACCGTGCTTGCACCGACAGGAACGATTGGATTCATGATGGACTGCGACACGACCGGCGTCGAGCCAGACATTGCGCTCGTGAAATACAAAAAACTCGTCGGCGGCGGACTCATCAAGATCGTGAACCAAACGGTTCCGGAAGCCCTTTCGAAGCTCGGATACGACCAGGAGCAGATCGAGCACATCATTGCCTATATCGACAAGAACGACACCATCGAAGGCGCTCCGCACCTGAAGGAAGAACACCTTTCCGTGTTCGACTGCGCATTCAAGCCGAGCAATGGCAAGCGTTCCATTCAAT
>CAZOIM010000135.1:0-11143 GCA_964579855.1 uncultured Ignavibacteriaceae bacterium
CTCGCTGAAGGAGCAATGTCATCGGGCTTCCATACGGTTGTCTGGCAACCGGAAGGTCTACCAAGTGGAATTTACTATTGCAGGCTGACGACATCTACGGGCATCCAAACACGCAAAATGATCCTACTGAGATAACGCGGAATGAGAAGAATTGATTTAGGCGGTAACTGGAATTTCAGGGCAATCTCACAGAGAAAGGAGTCCAACGCCAATCATGGTGAGGTGGGCAACTGGCTTCCGGCAACTGTTCCCGGTACCGTTCATACCGACCTCCTCGCTGCTGGCAAGATTCCCGATCCATTCTATCGGATGAATGAATGGGAAGTGCAATGGGTGGACGCCGAACGATGGATCTATCGCCGGGAGTTTGCGGTTGGAGCAGAATTCCTGAGCAACGAAGATGTCCACCTGGTCGCAGAAGGACTGGATACCTTTGCGACCATTACGATCAATGGAAAATCTGTCGGCAAGTCCGCAGACATGTTCGTCGAACACCGGTTCAAGGTCAAACGATTCCTCAAAGTTGGAACAAACGTTTTGGAAGTAACATTCGAATCGCCAACCGATCGTGCTCAGCAACTGGAGGACAAGTATGGTGCCCTCCAGGTTTCTCACGAGCCACGACGAGTGTATGCACGCAAAGCCCAGTATTCTTTCGGCTGGGATTGGGGCCCACGACTGACGACCTCCGGAATATGGCGACCGATATTTCTGGAAGGATTCAATTCATGCAGGATCAAGAGTGTGTTCGCGCGAACCACCAGGATAACCAAACGAAGTGCGGATGTTCTTGTTGATGTCGAAGTTGATCGAAGCAAAGGCAAACCCGTTCGATTGACCGTTGAAATAAAAGGAGAAGGGTTCGAGCATCGACAATCGTTCGATTTGCGGAAATCGAAGAAATCGATTAACATCAAAATTCCCAATCCCCATTTGTGGTGGCCCAATGGATATGGCTCTCAATCGATGTATGACGTTCACGTTTCCGCTGAAGTGGACGGCATTCCGTGCGATACGAACACGTGTTCCTTCGGTGTAAGAACGATCCGGTTAGTTCAGGAAAAAGATAAGCAGGGAAGGTCATTTATCTTCGAAATAAACGGGGAGCGGATCTATTGCAAGGGTGCTGATTGGATACCTTCGGACAACTTCCTTCCCCGGATTTCCCCATTAACGTATGAGCGTCTCTTGACTATGGCGCGCGACGCAAACATGAATATGGTTCGTGTGTGGGGGGGAGGTATTTACGAGGAGGAGGTATTTTACAGCCTATGTGACCGTCTCGGACTTATGGTGTGGCAGGATTTTATGTTCGCATGCGGAGAATATCCGCAACAGTCCTGGTTCCTCGACCAAGTCAAGGACGAAGCGGATAAAGCCGTCACGCGGTTACGCAATCATCCATCAATCGTTCTCTGGTGCGGTAACAATGAGTGCGAATGGATTTTCTGCCAAAAGAATCCCGGGAAGAAACCCGAAGATATGAATGGAGCCACAATCTTCCGGGACATTCTCCCATCGGTGTGTCAGCAAGTCGATGGCTCGAGGCCATATTGGAGGAGTTCTCCGTTTGGTACCGGATTTCCAAACAACGAATCAGATGGCAATCATCATCAATGGGTTATGTGGGGTCTCTGGATTGATTACCCGGAGTATGAAAGAGACAATGCCAGATTTGTAACTGAATTTGGATTCCAGGCTCCGGCGTATTCAAGAACCATGGCGCCGGTAACTCTTCCGTCGGACCTTCATCCACAGAGCAAGGTGATGGAGCATCACAACAAACTCCCGGAAGGGACTGAGCGGCTCTATCGTTTCCAGGCATCTCATTATGCCGTGGCGGTTGACTACGAAGATTTTGTGTATAAAGGACAATTGGTGCAGGCCGAGGCTCTTAAGACGGCTTCAGAACATTGGAGACGGCGCAAGTTCAAGACGGCGGGCTCTATGTTCTGGCAACTCAACGACTGCTGGCCTGTGACAAGTTGGGCCGTCATCGACAGTGCATTGCGTCCGAAGGCGGCGTACTTCTACGCAAAAAAGTTCTACGCTCCTGTCCTCGTCAGTTTCAGGCGATCGGCGACAACCATAGAGGTTTGGGGAACTAATGATCTTTTGACGCCTTTTCGCGGCGAGCTGGTGATTACGCTTCAATCGTTTGGTGGAGTTGAGGTCTGGTCGAGCACGAAACAGGTCATCATCGGAGACAATAGTTCGAAGATCCTGATGCAGATCCCAAAGTCCAAATCGGACAATGTTGACTGCTCTCAACATTACTTCCACGTTCGGTTGATGGTCGATCGCAACACAGTTTCTGAGAATCGTTTCTTTCTGTCCGAGCCCAAGCATATGGTACCGCAGCGTTCCGTTCCGACATTTGATCTCACCAAACTGGACAATCAACACTATCTGATCGCACTCCATTCCAAGAGTCTCGCAAAAAATGTCCGTATCGGATTTGAAGACGAAGACGTGCAACTTGACGACAATTACTTTGATGTTGATCCGGGAATCACAAAATCAACCACCATCCGGACTTCCAGTCCCTTAGAATCGATTCAGAACAAACTGAGGATTCGTACCCTGTGGGGGTATGGGGATGTTGTAGGGCATATTAGGACTTAAGAGAGGGAGCGTACAAAAATCATGCGAAACGGTGAACTACGAATCGTGCGTCAGGATACCATCATTACACCGGACAAATCAAGAGTCTTACTCCGGTCCTTCAATCCCGGTTCAACTGCAAGAACCAAAACGATCCTGGAACGGGTCATGCGGATATCTGAAGAAGACGCGAAACGCATACTGGCCGGTGTCATTGGTGAATTTCAGAATCGCCATCGCGGGATTGAAACTGTCTTTAGCCAGAGATTCAATGAACTGACGCCATATTTGCCGCGAAAGTACAATCCTTCGCAGACGATGAAACTTCTGATTGGATCGTATTTTACGTGTGAATACTCTCTCGAAGCGGCCGCGTTGTTTAATCCTTCGATTGTTCCTCACCCGGATCAGAGTGGAATTCCCGATGGCTCGGTCCGCTTTGTTCTGAGTCTCCGCTCCACCGGCGAGGGGCATATTTCTTCGATCGAATTCCGAACCGGAGTTATTGGCGTGGAAGGAAAAGTAGTCCTGGACGTTCCCAATCGATATGTCTCGATGCCTGCTCCGGACAACGATCCAGCATACGCGAAGGCCGAATTTGCCGCCCAAATCCAGGACGAAAAACATCTCAATCCTGTGACAAAGAAGATTCTCTCTTCATTGAAAGATTCCTTCAGGAGGTCCGAACTGCTTTCGAGTGCGTCGAAGATTGAGAAATCATTCCGCAAACTTTCTGAGGCGCAACGCGACTCAATTTCGTTCGTTCGCTCATTTGCCGAGTTGAACTACCAAATGAGTTTCCCTCGTGCCCAGGGTCTTTCAGAGCGCGTTATCTTCCCATTATCCTCGTTCGAAAGCAATGGAATTGAGGATGCCCGTTTTGTACGTTTTGTGGATGATGACGGAAAGATCACGTACTACGCAACATATACAGCCTACAATGGAAGGTCGATCATGCCGTTGCTTTTGTCGACAGGCGACTTTACCAGATTTCGTGTAAGCTCCATGAGCGGCGATGCTGCAAAGAACAAAGGTATGGCGCTATTTCCGAGGAAGATCGATGGGAAATATATCATGATATCCAGGCACGACGGCGAAAATCTCTATTTCGTGAAATCAGAAACCATCTACAGTTGGCGCAAACCCATCAAACTTCTGACGCCGACCTATTCATGGGAATTCACACAGATAGGAAACTGTGGGTCTCCCATTGAAACGAAGGAGGGCTGGCTCCTGCTGACGCACGGCGTTGGACCGGTCCGTAAGTACTGTATCGGTGCTATCCTTCTTGATCTTAAGAATCCATCCAAAATGTTAGGCCAGCTCAAAGAGCCGTTGATAGCCCCGGATGAGACCGAACGGGAAGGATATGTACCCAATGTTGTGTATACCTGCGGCGCGATAGCGCACAACGGTAATCTTATCATTCCGTACGCAATGTCTGATCAGTCTTCACGATTTGTATCGGTGTCAATCGAGAGACTTCTCGGAGCGATGAAGTGAGAGAATCTGAGCGGACTTTTGGCGCATTCCCAGAAACAGAAATCCTCCACGAGTCAATTTCTGGAAACTGAATGGGAGTGAAGGCGCTTTGTCGGAACGCTCGACCAACTCTCGGACCCCGACGGTAAACAGGGGGTATGGATTGTCGCCGTGCTTCCCGCAACAGTCCTGGCATGCTCCTTCGCTCTTGGTAGTAAATTGATTTTGGATCCTTGATTGTTTAATTTGTGTCGAGTTTTAACCCCACCGTAGTTGACCGGGAGTGGTTTGCGCGGGAGCCCTTCCTCTTTTCTCTGTTGCGTCACGTGCTTGAACTATGAGAAACCCATTGCGTTATTACTAGAGATACCATGAATGTGATTGAACGCGTTGGACCGGGCCTGCTCAAGAGTTATCACCGGCTCCGCAACACCATCGAACGCTACGCTCAACTCGCCACCAGCAGACGTCGATCTACACCCTCGCATCGCGCAGATACAGATTCTTCCGCACTTCTCGATCACCAGAATCCGAACGATGATTCAAGGCTCAATTCCCTCATTGCATCGGTCGACGAAATAGTATTCGAGTTCGATCTTTCCGGTCGTTACCTCAATATTTGGACCGCTGATGAAAATCTCCTTGCTAAACCGAAGCATTCCATGATTGGAAGGACGATTGCCGAAGTTCTCGGTCCGGAACTCGCAGGTCAATTCCTGGAATTGTTTCAACGCGTGATTGCCACGGGAAAGCCGGAATCCATTGAGTATCCGTTGAATGTGTTGGGGGGTGAGCGCTGGTTCCGTGGTCACATAAGTCCAATACGTTCTCACGACGGCAGGAACGAAACTGTACGTATGCAGGCCCGCGACATTACCGATCAGAAGTTGAAAGAGTTGGAAAAGGAACGATTTGTTTTTGCTCTTCGCAGCATAACGGAGTGCGTGAGTATAACCAATATGGAGGACATCATCGTCTTTGTCAACGATGCATTTCTGGAAACCTATGGCTTTGCGGAATCCGAGCTGTTGGGGAAACACGTCAGCATCGTCCGGTCTTCGAACAATCCTCCGGAGGTGATCCAGCAGATTCTGCCTTCAACAATAAAAGGTGTGTGGAAAGGAGAATTGTACAACAGGAGAAAAGATGGGACGGAATTCCCCATTCATCTTTCGGCAAGCCTGATTCGGGACGAAAAGGGGGAGGCTGTCGCACTGGTGGGAGTCGCTACGGATATTACTGAGCGCAAGCGTAGTGAAGAAAATCTGAAGAGCACATTATCCTTGCTCAGTGCAACCCTCGAATCCACCGCCGACGGTATCCTCGTGGTCGATGCCCAGGGGAACATATCGAGCTGCAACAAGAAATTCCTCGAATTGTGGCGGATGCCGGAGAGTGTGATAAAGACACAAATGGATGAAGTGGCTTTGAAATTTGTTCTTCCACAACTCAAAGACCCGGAAGGTTTTCTGTCGAGGGTTCGTGAGCTGTACCAAGATCCAGAAAAAGAAAGTTTCGATATCGTGGAATTCAAGGATGGGCGCGTTTTTGAGCGCTTCTCCCAAGCCCAGCGCATCGGAGGAAAATGTGTCGGGAGAGTTTGGAGTTTTCGTGACATTACGGCGAGGAGAGAGGCGGAACAACGATACCATAATCTGTTCGAAGATTCCAAGGATATCGTTTTCATTACAACACCGGATGGGAAGATCCTCGATATTAATCCGGCCGGGGTGGAAATGTTCGGTTGTTCTTCCAAAGAAGAACTATTGAACCTCAACATCGGCAGGGATCTTTACGCTGATCCGGATCAACGAACGCAGTTCAAGCGCACCCTGCTGAAACAAGGGTACGTGAAGGACTATGAACTGACGTTGAAAACAGTCCAGGGCGAAACATTGACAGTTCTGGAAACTTCGACACCTGTCCGCGACGCTCAAGGTAACGTGGTGGCGTTCCGCGGAATCATGCGCAATGTGACAGAGCAAAAGAAGACACAGGAAGCTTTGCAGCTCCAACGGTTCTATTTCCAGCAACTGTTTGAAAATTCCCCTGCGGGTATTGTTGTCCTGGACGTGGAGGATCGAATCCTCAATGCCAATCGTTCGTTTCAGGACCTGTTCAAATATAGCATCGACGAGCTCCGGGGAGGCAAGATCAATAGTTTTATTGTGCCCCCATTGCTCATAGATGAAGGCATCCAGTTATCAAACGCTGCGGCAGGCCGCAATGTTGTCCAGCGTGAGACGAAACGTATCAGAAAAGACGGAACACTTGTCGATGTATCCGTAACAGGGTACCCTATAGTCATTGACGATGAACTTGTTGGGATCTATGGAATCTACATCGACATAACGGGACAGCGGATCCTTCAGGAACAACTCCGACAGGCGCAGAAGCTGGAGAGTGTGGGGACGCTTGCGGGAGGAATTGCCCACGATTTCAACAATATCCTCGCAATTATCCTGGGTCACTCATCCAGTGTCGACCCCGCCAAGAATTCGCCGGAACGATTAGCGCACAGCATGAAGACCATAGCAACCGCTGCGGAACGAGGTTCTGCACTTGTCCGTCAACTCCTTACCTTTGCCCGCAAGACCGAACCACTGTTCGAATCGGTCCGAGTGAACGAAATCACCGTGGAATTGGTAAAAATGCTCAGAGAAACACTTCCGAAGACGATTGACTTGCCGACAAAATTGGACCCGTCAATTCCTTCGATTATGGGGGATCCAAATCAGATTCATCAGATTCTTCTCAATCTTTCCCTCAATGCCAGAGATGCAATGCCTGCCGGTGGTGTTCTTACGTTTTCGACGTCATTGGTTCAAGGGATAAAATTGAAGCACCGCTTCTTCGAAGCCACCGAAGAGTCCTATGTGTGCATCAGCGTGAGGGATACCGGATTCGGCATGGACGAGGGCACCCGTGGGAGGATCTTTGAACCGTTCTTCACGACGAAGGCTCAAGGAAAGGGAACGGGGTTGGGCCTTGCTGTTGTCTACGGAGTTATGGGAACTCACCGGGGTTTCATTGATGTTGACAGCACACCCGGCGGAGGCACAAACTTTCACCTCTATTTTCCCGTTCAGTTGGTGAAGACAGAAGCATTCACGGAAGTGCCGCAATCTGAAAACGACGTCCGTGGCGGTACAGAGACGTTGCTGCTCGTGGAAGACGAGGACGAACTCAGAGAATTGGTTTGCAGCGTGCTTGCCGACAAAGGCTATAACGTATTGTCGGCGCGCGATGGCAAAGAGGCGATGGATATCTTTTCAGTGAAGCGCAATGAAATTGCCCTGGTCGTCTCGGACATGGGTTTGCCGATGATGACGGGATATGACCTGTTCCTCGAGATGAAGACGGTGAATCCAAAGGTCAAGATGGTGATTGCAAGTGGATACCTGGAACCTGATTCCAAGTCTGAACTATTTGGTTCCGGTGTTAAAGATTTCATTCAGAAACCATATACACCTGAGGTATTGCTTAATTCGGTTCGAGCGATCCTTGACCAGAATCCATCATGATCCAACCTCCGTAATGCCGGATCTTCTGCACCTTTCGAGCACCCATTCTCCCTGAACCTGTCCACCTCGCTTATTGCACAAAGTCTCGCCGGGCCATCACTCAGAGTTTTGGCCTGACAGAATTCAATGCAGGAACGATAATTTCCTTTGATAGCTTCTCTTGGGAATACTCACTAATATTCCGTCAGACCATTTATCAGTCAACAAATTGACAAACGAGAATGGAATTCTGGGAATCAACGTCGAATTATGCGTGCCGAGCTGGGTCAGCCATTGAAGATTTCTGAAAGGCAATCGCCTGTTGATGCCATACAGTATCAACATGTTCCGAAATTGCTGAACTTGTTCAAGATTTGGGGACCGGCATGGCTCGTGATGATCGCCGACGTCGATGCGGCGAGTGTGATCACGGCAGCCGAGAGTGGCGCGATCTATGGAACAAAGCTCGTCTGGTTTCTCTTCGTTCTTTGCATACCCTTGTATGTCATTCAAGAAGTTGCCGGAAGAGTCGGAGCAGTCACGGGCAAGGGACTTGGCGAACTCATCAGGGAAAATTACAGCAGGCGAACTGCCCTCTTTGCATCCGTTCCCATGGCGCTCGTAGATGTTATCAGCTACGTTGTCGAATACACGGGCACGGCAATCGGCTTCCAAATCCTCGGCATCTCTCCGTTGATTTCGGTACCCGTCGTTTTCATCGCACATATTCTCATCGTGTACGAACGGAAGTATGCTGAAGCTGAACGACCTCTTCTTGTTATTTCGGTCTTGTTTGCCGTTGCGTGGGGGATCTCCGCGTTTTTGACGGCGCGCCGTGGATTGGAAGTTACCCCATTCTATTTTTCTACGTCACCCAATTTTTTGTTTCTTCTCTCGGCCAATGTCGGTGCGGTGATCATGCCCTTCATGTTGTTCTACCAGGCATCCGCTACTGCCGAGAAAGGAATTACCGCAAAACATCTTTGGGCCGTGAGAATTGAAACGGCCGTTGGGGCCCTGGTTTCTGAATTGATCATGGTCGCAGTCGTGATTGCGACGATCGGTGTCGGTACAGATTCGCTCAATTTTGCCGAACCGGGAGTACTGTCAAAAGGGCTCTCTGCCGTGGCTGGGACCTATGCCCCTTATGTATTCAGTGTTGGTCTGATCGCCGCCTCCTTCATAGCGCTGATCGTAATTTCTCTGGGCAGTTCGTGGGGAGTCACAGAAGCGCTTGGTTGGGGAAGGAAGAACTGGTTCAAATTGTATCTCGTTGAATCAGTTCCCGCCCTGATCATCCCAATGCTCACGCTAAATCTTGTCAATCTTGCGATGCATTTAATGGTCCTGCAAATCGTGGTGCTGTTGGGGCCGGCCATAACCCTGGGGCTTATCTCTGCGGACAAAAAGCTCATGGGAGAACATTCTCTGGTCGGGTTCAATAAGTTTGCCTACTGGGCTTTTATCGTTCTCATTTTTGGCACTGGGATAGTCGGAATTGTCACACTGTTTTGAGCTGGTTGAAGTGTCTATTGCACTATCGACCATATTTCGTTGGTCTGAGGCCGAGACATATCAAGAGTTTTAAGATTTAGAACATATCCAACACACAAGGAAGGGTTTAAGCAAATGAAACGCAGGATTGTCTTCCCGCTGGCGGTCAGTATTCTCCTGTTGTCAAGCAATCAGATGCAAGCACAGGAAATTTCCAAGTATGATCCACACGAGACTTTCGATCCAAATTTTCTGAACACGACGGGGACGATGTACCGGAGCGGCAGCGGTGAGGCCGGACCTGCATATTGGCAGAACACAGCCGACTACAAGTTGTCGGCAGAACTTGACGATACCGCAAATATTATCACAGCGCACGAGAATATCGCCTACAAAAACAATAGTCCAGACGCGCTGTCCTATCTCTGGCTTCAACTTGACCAGAATCTGTTTCGGAAGGATTCTCGCGGCGCAGCAACGGAACCTGTCGGCGGTACGAGATTGGCTCCCCGTCAGTTTACACAGGGATTCATACTCAAATCGGTGAAAATCAAACTTCACGGTAAGTCTTCCACACCAAGATATATCGTATCGGACACCAGGCTGCAAATCATCCTGACCGACGCGATGAAACCAAAGGGAGATGAGATTGAAATCACCTTCGAGTACAGTTTCGAGATCCCGGGGTACGGATCTGATCGTATGGGTTGGACACAAACCAAAAACGGGACAATCTTCGAAATTGCACAATGGTATCCTCGTATGGAGGTCTACGATGACGTCATCGGCTGGAACACTCTACCATATCTAGGTCAAGGGGAGTTCTATCTTGAATACGGGGATTACGATTTCTCGATTAACGTCCCTGAAGATATGATCGTCGTCGCGTCCGGAGAGCTTCAGAATCCCAGGGACGTTCTCACGTCGCAAGAGCGCAACAGGCTTGAACAGGCAGCGAAGAGTGACAAAACTGTGATGATCCACGGGGTCAATGAAATTACGCCATTGGACCAGCGTCCGGCGAAGATGGAGAGAAGAACGTGGCATTATACTATGCACAACGCACGCGATGTTGCCTGGGCGGCATCGAGGGCATTCATCTGGGATGCGGCACGCATCAATCTCCCGAGCGGCAACACATGCATCGCTATGTCCGCATATCCTGTTGAGAGCGAAGGCGATTCCGCCTGGACCAGATCGACGGAGTACGTGAAAGGGACTGTGGAGTATAATTCGAAGCAGTGGTTTGAATACCCGTACCCGGTTTCAGTCAATGTTGCCGGCACAGTGGGTGGCATGGAGTACCCGGGCATTGTTTTCTGCAGCTCAAGGAGCAGGCGGGGAGGTCTCTGGGGAGTGACGACACACGAGGTTGGCCATACGTGGTTCCCCATGATCGTCGGCTCCAATGAACGTGAGTACCCGTGGATGGATGAAGGTTTCAATACGTTCATCAATGTCTATTCGACTAAGAATTTCAACAACGGGGAATATGAGACGCGTCGGGATTCGGCGCGGAGGTTCGTTCCTTTTATGTTGCGTCCAAACGTAGTTCCCATTATGACCTATGCGGATGCAGTCCCGAGGCGTGATCTTGGAACCATTGCATATTTCAAACCTTCCGCGGGGTTGGTTATGCTTCGTGAATATGTATTGGGCCCCGAGCGGTTTGATTATGCGTTCCGCGAATATATTAAACGATGGGCATTCAAACATCCTCAGCCATCCGATTTCTTTCGGTCCATGAATGACGCTTCCGGCGAAAACCTGAATTGGTTTTGGAAATCGTGGTTCGTGGAAACCTGGAAACTCGACCAGGCTGTCAAGGATGTAAAATACGTCGACAACGACCCTTCGAAGGGAGTGATCATCACAGTCTCCAACAACGAAAAAATGGTGATGCCGCTGACGGTGGAAATAAAAGAGTCCAACGGTCACGATGGTCGATTGGTACTTCCGGTGGAAATCTGGGAGAGATCCGGCGAATGGAGCTTCGAGTACCCTTCCACGAGCATGGTGGACTCTGTCATTATCGACCCGGACCATATGCTTCCCGATGT
>CAZOIM010000136.1:0-1089 GCA_964579855.1 uncultured Ignavibacteriaceae bacterium
CGTATCGAGGGAGTCCTAAACAATGATATGATCGGCAATACAGTATGCGGTGACGGAAGCGTTCAGAACAAGTACGTCCGCCTTTATGCCGAGGGACTAAGCCCGCTTGACACGGGTAAAACCTTGCAAAGGATGGACTTTCTAGGCTTGGATAATGATGGTCCGTCGCGTACTCTGGCCCGTTATGTTCAGGAAATTGGTGAGCGTTATGTTCCGGAACAAAGCATAAAGATGATCTACCTTCGTGATCGATTCTTGCGAGGCGGAGACCAATCTCCTTTTCACGATCTTGGTTTCGCCGCAGTGAGGCTCGTCGACGCGCGAGAGAATTATGACCATCAACATCAGGATGTCAGGAAAGAAGGCGGGAAACAGTATGGCGATCTCCAGGAGTTCATGAATTTCGATTATCTCACACAGAATGCCAAGGTGGATGCTGCCGCTCTCGCGTCGTTGGCGCTTGCTCCTGCTTCTCCAAAGAATGTGGGAGTCGTTGTGTCTGGTCTGGCCTACAACACTCGTCTTCGCTGGAATAAGAATCCGGAACCCGATTTGGCTGGATACTACGTTCGCTACAGGGAAACAACTGCCTCGCAATGGGAAGGGAAAGTATTCACAGCCGATACGACGATCGAGTTGAAATATTTGAAAGACGAGTACTTATTTGGAGTGCAGGCGGTGGACAAGGAAGGTAATGCGAGTCTCGTTTCTCTTCCTGTACCTGTGAGGTAAATTGCTGGGGTCGATAATTTCTCAAGAAGCAACTCGACGGAGACCAACCTAATTTACAGGAGCCGCAGCCCTTGCTCCGCTTTGAAAGCGCAAAAGTTCCTCGACGCTCTGCAAAGAGTGTTTCTTCTTCAGGAATGAGATAAACTTGATGAGGATTAGCGCCGTCGCATACGCATCGCCCGATGCGCGGTGTCGTTGAGGGATCGTGACTTCAAGGTATTGCGCCAAGGGTCCAAGAGATCTGCTCGCGAGAGTCGGAAGAATTTTTCGGCTAAGCTTCACGGTGCAAAGCTGAGGATTCTCCAGTTCAATACCTCGTTCCCTCCTTGCTGCGTGCGAAACAAAACCCCAATCGAA
>CAZOIM010000136.1:1189-11079 GCA_964579855.1 uncultured Ignavibacteriaceae bacterium
ATCGTTCCAATATTAACGTTAACGTCGATATTCGAAGAACCGTCGAGTGGATCGTACAAGAGAACATATTTTCCCGTTGGATATTTCTCGGGGATCTGAAGGACATCTTCGTTTTCCTCGGACGCCATGACGCAAAGATAACCGCCGTGATCCATCGCCTGATAAATCTTTTCATCCGCGAATACATCGAGTTTCTTTACCTGATCCCCGTGAATATTCTCTTTCCCCGTCATGCCGAGGATATTGACGAGACCCGCTTTGCTCACCTCGCGCCAGATGATCTTGAACGCCAGCGTCAAATCGCGGAGAAGTCCGGAAAAATCACCCGATGCACCCGGGTGAGCACGTTCTTCTTCGATAATAAAGCGCTCGATGGTGATGACTTTATTGCTCATGAGTGTCTCTCAAAAATCGGTGAATCAATCCTTTGGAAAGCCGAGCTCCTGCTCTTTGTATTGAAGTTCGTACAACCTGCGGTAGATACCGTTCTGGGAAAGAAGTTCCTGGTGTGTTCCGCTCTCGCGGATTTCGCCTTTGTGGAGAACAATGATCTTGTCTGAGTTTTGAATCGTGGAAAGACGGTGCGCGATGACGATGGAGGTCCTTCCACGGAGAAGCGTCTTGATTGCTTCCTGGATGAGTTGTTCGGTCTCGGTATCGACGCTCGATGTCGCTTCATCGAGGACAAGTATTTTCGGATTGAATGCCAATGCCCGCGCAAAAGAAAGAAGCTGCTTCTGTCCTACGGATAACGTTGCTCCGCGCTCTTTCACTTCGGCATCATATTGATTGGGGAGCTTCTCGACAAACTTGTGTGCGCCGACAATCGTCGCCGCATTCTTGATTTGATCCATCGTGAGGCGCTCATCTCCCAAGGAAATATTGGTTTTGATGTCGCCCGAGAATAAGAATACGTCCTGCAAAACGACGGCAATGTGCCTTCGCAGCTCTTCGGGTGCGACGTCGAGAATGTTGATGCCATCAATGAGAATCTCGCCCTTTTGAATGTCGTAGAACCTGCTGAGCAGGCTGATGATGGAGGTCTTTCCTGCGCCGGTATGACCGACAATTGCTACGGTCTCGCCCGGACGAATTTTGAAGGAAACATTCTTCAAGACCCATTCCGGCGAATGATCGCCGTTTGTTGGGGCATTGTATGCAAACCACACATTCCGGAATTCGATCTCTCCTTTGACATCATCCAATGGCCGCATTGAACTGCTGGAATGCGGATAGGATTTATCGTCGAGGAGTTGGAATATCCTCTCTGATGATGCCATTGCCGTCTGGAGAATATTGTACTTCTCAGACAAGTCCCGAATCGGCCTCCAGAACATTTCGTTGAATTGCACGAACGCCATCACTGTTCCAATCGTTACCGCCCCCTGAATGACGTGCTGGCCGGCATACCAGATGATCAATCCGACGGAGACCGCTCCGATGATGTCGACACCGGGGTAGAACACCGCATAGTAGAATATCGATCTCACGTTTGCTTCTCGATGGGCATCGTTGATGTCCGAGAATCGCTGGAACGACTTCTTCTCTCTGTTGAAAATCTGATCGACCATCATACCGGTGATGTGTTCCTGCATGAATGCATTGATGCGGGCAATTTGCAGACGAACGTCCCGGTACGCTTCCCGAGCTTTCTTCCGGAACACGAAGGTTCCCCAGAACAGGAACGGCAAGACACTCAAAGTGACGAACGCGAGTTTCCAGTTCATGGAGAACATAAAATAGAAAATCCCGATGATCGTAAAGACATCGCTGAACACCATCACGATTCCGGAAGAAAACATGTCATTAAGGACTTCCACGTCATTGGTGACTCTCGTAATGAGTCTCCCAATCGGGTTCTTATCGTAAAACCTGAGTGTCAGCTTCTGGAGATGTGCAAAGATTTCCATACGCAGATCGAATATGGTACGCTGACCGATCCATTGGGTAAGGTAGGCGTTTGCATATTGAATCACTCCACGAACGACAAGGACGACAAAGAAAAGAAGGACGGTCCGGAGGAGGCCCTGTTTGTCGCCGTTGGCGATATCGACATCGACAGCAATCTTGGTGAAGTATGGGCGTATGGCCTCCATACCGCTGATCAGAAGGGACATAACGATCCCTATTGCGACGTGCCATTTGTAGGGTCGCAGGTACTGGATCAGCCGCCGCATCAATCGCGCGTCGTATGCTTTACCAAGTGTTTCTTCTTCGTGCATAAATCAAGTACAAAATCAAAAGTGAAAAGGAAAAAGTAAATGGGAGAAGCAAAATGGAAAATAGCTTACTTCAGTCGACTCCTTTTGATTTCCCACGTGCTTTGGCGACAATTGCTCCGAATATCTTGGTGATCTGGTCGGATTCGTCGGAAAGTCGTTCAATTTCCGATTCGCTTGAAAGATTCGCAGCCTGTACGAGTCGCAGCCAGTAGCTGGTTTCGCGCGCTTCCCTTAGTGCTATGTTGTTCTTGTAGATAAAATCGGTTCGACTGTGCGCCGCAAGAGCTTCTTGTGCATTTGCTCCGATAGATGTACCGGAGCGAATAAGCTGTTTTGCCAGGATATTCCCGGATCTCGTTGATGGTATATGTTCAGATGTGTTGATAATGTCCAAAGCGAAACGAAACGTCCGCTCTCGTATGTCTTCAGGAACTTGGTTCATTGTCGTCACCGTTGATTAGTTTGGGTTCTTGCTCTTCCTTCACCTCGACCAAACCTCGCTGGCTGTGTGTCTGTGACTTTTTCCTTTTGCCTTGACACTTTGAACTTAATATTACATCTCTTCGAGTTGTTTCTCCAGCAATTGCTTTTCGTTCAACTCCGAATAAATGCCGCCCAGTTCGACAAGCTCTTCGTGTGTCCCGCGTTCGACAATTTCTCCGTTCGACAAGACTATGATCAGATCGGCATCTTTGACTGTCGAGATTCTGTGACTGATGAGAATGCTTGTCCTGCCTTCCATGAACATCTTAAGCCGCTTGAGGATTTCTTCCTCCGTATACGTATCCACCGCGGAAAGTGCATCATCGAGAATGAGAATCTTCGGCTGGCGGATCACAGCGCGGGCCAGACTGGTCCGCTGCTTTTGTCCGCCTGAGAGGGTAATTCCCCTCTCACCGATCATGGATTCGTATTGCTTGGGGAATTCAGACACATCGGTCGAAATGCGCGAGATGGAAGCTGCTTCGAGAACCTTCTCCATGGACTGATCATCAATACCGTATCGAATATTATCCGCGATCGTGTCGGAAAACAGAAATGTTTCCTGGGGCACATACCCGATTTGCGATCGAAGGACGGCAAGCGGAATCCTGCGCACATCAACGCCGTCAATCAGGAGTTGACCATCAGTAACATCGTACAGTCTTGGGATAAGGTTCACAAGAGTCGACTTGCCCGTCCCCGTGTGTCCGATTATCGCAATAGTCATTCCTTTTTCAATTTTCAGATTGATGTTCTTCAGTGTTATTGCTGCTGAGCTCTTGTGTTTGAATGTGACATTCTTGAATTCGATCGTACCTTGCATCGAGGTGAAGCTTTTATCCGTGTGCTCGTCGTCGCGAATATCGGGCACCGTATCAAGAATTGTTGCCAGGCGTGCCATCGAAGCCGCACCTTGCTGTATAAGATTGACAACCCACCCAAACGCAATCATGGGCCAGATGAGCATGGTTAGGTACGCCATGAATGCAGTCATAGTGCCGATGGTGAGCTTTCCCTCAATGACTCGAACACCGCCGGCATAGAGTGTAACAAGCAAAGAGAATCCAACAAGGATAAACATGAGTGGCCACAATATGGATTGGACCTTAGCGAGAACTAGATTCTTTTTCAGATACTCCCAACTCAGTTCGCGGAATCGTTCTGTTTCATATTTCTCCCTGACGTATGCTTTGATGACACGAATGCCGGAGAGATTTTCTTGCGCGCGCGTCGTCAGCTTCGAAAACTGTTCTTGACGCTCAGTGAACTTTGAGTTGATCAATTTCCCCAGACGATACACCGCGTACGAAACGAGCGGCATTGGCGTCAGTGCCAAGAGCGTCAACTGCCAATCCTTCACGAGCATCATGGAAAGAACCATTACGAAAGTCATGATCGTGTCGGTGGGATACATAATGCCGGGGCCCAGGACGTTCCGGACAGCGCTGATGTCGTTTGTCGCGTGAGCCATCAAATCGCCGGTTGGGGTGTTTTGAAAGTACGAATAGGGGAGTCCCTGAAGATGACTCAGAAGGTCGTTCCTCATGTCGAACTCAATGTGCCGGGAGACGACAATGATCGTCTGACGCGTGAGAAACGTGAAGAATCCTGCGACAAGAGAAAAGCCAACGATCATCAGAGCCCACTTCAGGAGGTCGGAGCTAACATACAGGTGGGTCTCTATTCCATGTTTGAATTCATCAATGGCGTAACCCAGGAACAGCGGCTGGGCCACGGTGAAGAGATTGCTCCCTATAACGGTCAACACGCCCCAATAGAGTGTTTTTTTGTACCGGACGAGATAAGGAAACAGTCGTGTGAGACTTTTCATAGATGCAATTAGTCGATAACTTCAAATTTTGTGTATTCGTGAAGTGCCTTCGGGACGATCACTTTTCCCTCTGGTGTCTGGTTGTTTTCGAGCAGCGCTGCAACAACACGCGGCAAAGCAAGTCCGGATCCGTTCAAAGTATGAACGAACTCAAGCTTGCCTCCAGTTCCCGGTTTGAAGCGAACATTCATTCTTCGGGACTGAAATGCTTCAAAATTGCTGCAAGAGGATACTTCGAGCCATTTTTGTTGGCCAGATGCCCATACTTCGAGGTCATATTTCTTGGTCTGCGTGAACCCCATGTCTCCGGTACACATCAACAACCTCCGGTAAGGAAGTCCCAGGAGCTGCAGGAGGTGTTCAGCATCGTCTCTGAGCGATTCGAGCTCGTCATAGGACGTTGTCGGAAGGACGAACTTAACCAGCTCGACCTTGTCGAATTGGTGCAGCCGATTCAGGCCCCGCACATCTTTGCCATACGAACCAGCTTCACGGCGAAAGCAGGGAGTGTAGGCGGCAAATTTTATCGGTAAGTCTTTTTCCGCGACAACCTCGTCACGGAGAAAATTTGTGACCGGCACTTCCGCAGTTGGAATTAAATACAGTTTGTCCCGTTCCGCTGTATACATCAAATCTTCTTTGTCAGGAATCTGACCGGTGCCCCGGGCACTCTCTTCGTTGACAACAATTGGCGGAGCGATTTCCGTGTACCCTCGTTCGCGGGCTTTCTCGAGGAAGAAATTGATCAGACCTCGTTCCAATGTCGCACCTTTTCCGACATAGAAAGGAAATCCCGCCCCGGCCACTTTTGCTCCTCTGCTGAAATCGATGATGCGGCATTTCTCAGCAAGATCCCAGTGGGGTTTCATCGGAAAATCTGCTTTTGGAAGATCGCCCCACCGGAAGACTTCCTTGTTGTCTGCAGGTGTCTTTCCAAATGGAACAGAGGGATGGGGAAGGTTCGGGACCGTCAGCAGAATGGTATCCAGATTCGATTCAACATCGTGCAGCTCAGTGTCGATTGCCTGGATTCGATTTTTGACGCTCTCCATATCCGAAATCGCCTTGGAAGCATCGAGTCCTTTTCGTTTGAGTTGGCCGACTTCGGCGGAAACAGTGTTCTTTGTTGCTTTGAGCGACTCGCCTTCCTGGATGAGCACACGTCGTCGATCATCGAGAGTAACTATCGCGTCGAGGTTTACGGTGATCCCTTTTGCTTCACTTCCTTTTTTCACAAGTTCGATATTGTCACGGATGAAACGCAGATCGAGCATGATGTTCTTTCGATGTTATTCTGAGACAACTTTTAGCGCAACCAACAGCGGCAAATGGTCCGAAGCATTCGAAGCGAGGACCGTCGCCGAAACCGGGGAGAGACTTACTTCCAGGTTCTTGGTATCATTCGGCACTTTTTGATTCGATACAAAAATATAGTCAAAGCGATTCTGTGGTGCGTTCGAAGGATGGGTAAACCCGTTGCCGCTTCCTGCGACTGCCCAAATGTCCCGGAATCCTTTCCTGAGCATCGTCATACTCTTGCTCTCCGGTGTGATGTTCATGCAACCAACAAGGATGACGGGAGTATTGGGGTACTGTGCTGCAATATCCAGGATTTCCGAGACATTGGATGATTGCAGAGAATCGTTTCCGGCCCTGTTCAATTCGGTATTCAGGAAGACAGTCTCGGTTCCCTTGACGTCGAGAACAAGTTGCAGCAAACTACATTCCTGGGTTGATGATTGTAGACGGAAGTGGACATGTTTTTCTTCGAGGATCGGGAACCGCGTCAGAAGACCGTTTCCGTTCTCACCACCGCCGATATCCATGCTCTTCACATATGTGTACGTCATGCCGGTCAAATCAGCAAGTTTTGTCATTAAATCCATTTTCCGTGTCCGAGCGACATTCCTATCTACGTCTTGCAGGGCGACAATATCCGCGTGTGCATTGATAATGACATTCGAAAAGCGATAGAAATCAAAAGCGCTGTCCAAACCGACGCCATGATGGATGTTATATGTCATGATGCGAATCGTCTGGGGGCCGGAAGTATGGCTTCCGCTTGCACACCCCGTGAAGAGGACGAGCACGACACAGGTAACTATCCACGATAAATACCTTGGTGATTGCATCGGTGCGGCCTTTGGATAAGCCACCGTAAAATATTCGTTAATGCCGATAGAAGGACGCTCCGCCAAAGAAAGTCGCGAATCAATCTCTGAGAAACAGCCGGCCAACACCATCAACTTCCACTTTGCGTGTGAAGTTCGGATTTGAGCAATGTCAATCCATCATTTACATTCATCAATTTTAAACCAAGGTCTGTTTCGGCTTTAAGTGTGACAAAACCTGTAATCATTGGACGAGGGGCTGGTTGATCAAGTTGTGAAGTCTTTATGCGATCGATGAGGTTGCTGTCCAGTCCGAACACACCCGCAGTCTGGACCGCAAAATCGTACCGATTGATCGTTTCACGCCCACAAACATGATAGAGTCCTGAACGGTCTAGTTCGAATATCTTGAGAATTGCCTGCGCAAGATCGCTGACGTGGGTTGGATTGCTGATTTGATCGTCGACGCAACGGATGCGTTGTCCTTTTCGAAGAGTATGTATCACCCACAGCGGGAAATTGTCCTTTATCTGAATGCCACTGCCATACAGCACGATAGTGCGAACAATCGCGTACGGAATTCCACCGGTCCGTGTGGCGTTTTCGCTTGCGAGCTTCGCTTTTCCGTAATAGCTTATCGGATTTGGTTGCGCATCCTCATCATAGGGGCCGCTCTTACCGTCGAAGACATAGTCAGTAGAAACGTGGATCAGTTTTGCACTCACCTTGCGGGATGCATCAACAAGGTTTTCAACTCCAACCACATTGACGTTCCATGCTTCTTCGCGATGCGTCTCACACCAGTCGACATTGGTTGCTGCGGCAGCGTTGATGATAACAGAGGGCTGAAAACTTGAGACAAGACTCTTTACGTCGCCTTTATGGGTTATGTCCAACTGCGTATAATCATACAGGCGATCGTCAAAAACAAATGAACGTTCTCTGGAGGTATTCAGGACTTCGTACGCCGTGTTGCTGCTGAGGAGGTTGGAGAGTCTCTGGCCGAGCAATCCGTTGCTGCCGCAAATCAGGACACGCTTCATCGGAGGCTCTCTTCGAGCACCGTCGCGGCGTCTGTACCTTCATTCCGGTATTTGATGATAACGGGAGTGTAGATGGCGATATGGTGCTGTTTCGCAAACGGAAGGTCGACGTGCCTGCTTCCCTGGATTACGACTGCTCCTTCCGGAATAATGAGGGGGCAGCCTTCCGTCCGTCGATAGATTTGGCTCTTCACAAGGTCATAGACCGGCATGGACGCTGTGAGTAAAACACCTGCTCCGATGACGGCTCTTCGCTTAACGATCGTTCCTTCGTAGATCCCGCAATTCCCGCCGATAAACACCTGGTCCTCGATGATGACAGGAAGTGCGCCGATTGGCTCAAGGACGCCGCCAATTTGAGACGCAGCGCTTACGTGGACTCGCTTGCCGACTTGCGCGCACGATCCAACCAATGCGTGAGAATCGATCATCGTTCCTTCGTCGACATAGGCCCCGACATTCACATACGCGGGGGGCATGATAACGACGTTCTTTGCAATGAAACACCCGTCACGCACCGAGGAACCGCCGGGAACAATTCGCACTTCATTTTCGACGGACAATTTCTTCAATGGATAGGTGCTCTTATCGAAGAATCGGAATTGCTCGTTGATGGAAACATCCGAAAGTTTTCCCAGTTTGAAGCCGAGCAAAATTCCTTTCTTCACCCAACTGTTGACGGCCCATCCGCCGGATTGATCTGCATTGGACTTTGGTTCGGCCGAACGAATAGTCCCAATGTTCAGAAGGGACTTGAATTCTTCGAAACATCGCAACGCGGCCTTCTCGTCAAACGAGCTTGCTGGTTGCGAGAACCAATGCTCTATTTGTTCTTGCAGTGTCATTTCACCAGTTTGAGGGCTACAAGGACACTTCTTAATTTTTCCCGGTTCTTTTCGCCGATATGAACGAGCGGCAATCGATACACTTCTTCGATCATTCCCATCATGGCGAGGGCAGCTTTGACCGGAATCGGGCTCGATTCAATGAAATTGATGTTCATCAGTGGAAGGAGCTTATTGTGCAGATCAAGAGCTTTGGTCCATTTACCGTTAAGACAAGCGCGGACCATGTCAGAGAAGTCGCGCGGAGTTTCATTCCCAACGACGGACACACACCCGTCTCCTCCGACGGCCATGATAGGAACGGTAACCGCGTCGTCTCCAGAAAGAAGTGAAAAGTCTTTTGGTCTGTTCCGGGCGATTTCCATGATTTGCGCCATGTTCCCGGACGCTTCCTTCACTGCGATGACGTTTGGTATTTCTTCCGCGATCCTAAGCGTTGTCGCGGCCTCGATGTTTCCCCCCGTTCTACCGGGCACATTGTAGACGATGATCGGGATGTCGACGGCATCCGCAATCGCACGATAGTGCTGAAAATAACCTTCTTGTGTTGGCTTGTTGTAGAACGGACCCACGATAAGCGCACCATCGAGACCGATTCTTTTCACATCCTTTGCATTCTCGATTGCAACTTGCGTACTGTTGCTGCTCGCTCCTCCAAAGATCCTTGCTCTGCCTTTCGCCTGCTCCTTGACAATTTCAAACACACGCAAGTATTCCGCGTGATTGAGCGTTGGAGTTTCCCCGGTCGTTCCGAGAGGGACAAGCATCTCGACGCCGCCCTTTATTTGAAAATCGACGATTCGGCGCAGCCCAGCCTCATCGAGAGAGCCATCTTTTTTGAACGGCGTAACAAGTGCGGTTCCGGTACCCTGGAATTTTTTCCGAGCAGCCATGGAATTAACGTCCTTTCAATGAATTGTGTCAGCCAGTACGTCTTCAAACGTGAACAGACCGTGCTTCCCGCGGACCCATTCTGCGGCAAGTAGCGCCCCAAGCGCAAATCCTCTCCGGCTCTTGGCAGTGTGTTTGATCTCGATACTATCGGCAGCCGAATCGAACGTGATCGTGTGAGTACCAACGATCGCTCCGGATCGGGTCGACGTGACCTGGAGTTGCTCTGGTTTGATTTTCCCTTCTGGAGAACCCGGGAGAATAGACTTTTTCCTCTTGATGTGTTCAAGAAGAATCTTCGCGGCAGTCAGAGCAGTACCACTCGGACTGTCAATCTTGTCTTTGTGATGAGCCTCGTGTATGCTCACATCATACTCTGCGATGTTGTTTATTAATGCTGCAGCTTCCTTAACGAGTCGAAACAATATGTTCACGCCAACGGAAAAATTCGAGGCATGAACCAG
>CAZOIM010000137.1:0-9122 GCA_964579855.1 uncultured Ignavibacteriaceae bacterium
GTCTGAGAGGCTTTTTCTTGTACTCCGATGTCCTCGACGATCTTCGATCCGCTCCCTTGGATTCGCGGGACTTATTCTTTATCTTTGAAGGTCTTTTTCCCACAATTGCTGAATTCTCACAGACCATGAAGAGCATAAAACGTATAGGAATATTGACAGGTGGGGGCGATTGCCCAGGATTGAATGCAGTTATCCGGAGCATAGCCAAACCTGCGATGACGTATTTTGGAGCGGCCGTTGTTGGCATCGAAGATGGATTTGAAGGAATGGTGGAAGGACGGATGCGGGAACTCACGCCAAAGGACATCGGTGGTATCATCGGAGTCGGCGGTACGATTCTCGGCACATCGACGAAAGGCAACCCGTTTCAGTTCCCCGTGGATACGCCGAAGGGAGTGGAAATCCTCGATTACTCGGAAAATGCCATTCGCAATTACAGGGACTGGGGTCTTGATGCGCTCATTGCGATCGGTGGCGATGGCACGATGCATATCGTCGACCGGTTCACGGATATGGGGTTGAATCTTATCGGCGTTCCCAAGACAATCGACAACGATCTTGCGGCGACCGACGTGACCTTTGGCTATTATTCTGCCGTCGGCGTGGCAACAGACGCCATCGATCGCCTCCACACAACTGCCTCAGCCCACCACCGTGTGATGATCGTCGAAGTGATGGGACGCTATGCAGGATGGATAGCCTTGGGAGCAGGACTCGCCGGTGGAGCAGATGGTATCCTCATACCGGAGATTCCCTTCAAATGGGAAAAAATCTATGAGCACGTTATGCGGCGGGGCAAGCAGGGAGACCGCTTCAGCATCATCTGCGTTGCCGAAGGCGCAAGACCTGCCGAAGGAGACCTTGTCGTTAAGGAAACCGACAAGAAACGTACCGACCCAATTCGCCTCGGCGGAATCGGCGACCTGGTCGCGAGGAACATTACTGATGCAACCGGCCTTGAGACTCGTGTCACGGTCCTTGGTCATCTTCAGAGAGGTGGAAGTCCGTCGGCGTATGATCGAATCCTCGCGACGAAGTTCGGCGCAAAAGCCCTTGAGCTGGCGTGGGAAAACAAGTTTGGTTACATGGTCAGTCTGCGGGGCACAGAAGTCACCGCGGTCCCTGTGAAAGAAGCCATTCTCTCATTACGAACAGTTCCACACAATGCTCAAGAGATTGTAGCAGCTCGTGCAGTCGGAACTTGCTTTGGAGACTAAGCATTGAAAGCCGCCGTTGTCACACGTTTCGGTCCACCGGACGTGCTTCAAATTCAGGAACGGCAGACGCCTGTTCCCCGCGATGAGGAAGTCCTCGTCAAAGTGAAGGCGATCGGTTTGAACTTTGCCGACGTGATGGCAAGAATCGGAGTGTATCCGTCCGTGCCGGAACCGCCGTTTGTCCCTGGGATTGAATTCTCCGGTGTCGTCACCGCGATCGGGAACAGCGTCCACGATGTAAAAAAGGGGGATCGGGTGTGGGGATTCTCGAAGCAAGGTGCATACGCAGAATTCGTTTGCGTGCCTTCGACGATGGTCCAGATTCTCCCGAAGAAACTTGATTTCCAGCATGCCGTGGCCATCGGTGTTACCTACTTGACGGCATACCATGCGCTCGTAACGCTCGCGAATACTCGGAAAAAGGAAAGGGTTCTGATCCATGCCGCTGCTGGTGGCGTAGGAATCGCCGCTCTGCAAATTGCGAAGTATCTTCACGCAGAGACCTTCGCCACGGTCGGTTCCGTCGAAAAGATGGATACTGCCCGTGAGCACGGAGCGAATTTCGTCATCAATTATTCCCAGGACAAATTCGCAGAGATCATTCGAAAAGAAACTGATGGGGAGGGAGTCGACGTTATCCTGGATTCTGTTGGTGGTAGAGTGATGAGGGAAGGCTGGAAGTTGCTCGCCCCGATGGGACGCTATGTTCTCTTCGGATTCGCATCGGTAACCGGAGTGCACGGTATCAATAAATTCAAGGCAGCACGTGAAGTTCTGGCAGTACCCATTATCTTTCCTTCTACTCTCCCCTCGAAAAACTTGGGACTCTTTGGATTCAATCTCTATTTCCTCGCTCACAAAACGGCCTATTTCCACGAGGTGTGGAGTAAGATCATGGAATGGCATACCAAGGGAATAATCAATCCTGTCATAGGAAAGGTATTCACGTTCGACCGCATTGCCGAAGCTCAGGCGTTCCTGCAGAGTCGCAAAAGCATTGGCAAAGTTGTCATAACGCTGTGATGTGAACAAATGTTGCTGGAGATTCCTTGAGCGTTCGAAGCGTACAGTCCCGGATTATCGAACCACAATTCCTTCTCACCGCCTACTGCAACGGCTATTTCCCGATGGCGGATCCGAAGACGGGCGAAATAGGCTGGTACTCGCCCGATCCGAGGGGAGTCTTTCTCCTTGAACACTTTAAGAAGCCGCGGAGTTTGAACCTCACAATAAAGAAAGGCGTGTTCGAAGTCAGAGTCGATACGCAATTTGAACAAGTGATGCGGGGTTGCGCTCGCAGGGATGAAACCTGGATATCTGAGGAAATTATCCGAAGCTATGTTCGCCTCTTTGAGCTTGGCTATGGGCATAGCGTCGAGACGTGGCGTGATGGCCGGCTGGTAGGCGGACTGTACGGTGTGGCTGTCGGAGGAGCATTTTTCGGAGAATCGATGTTTAGTGCTGATCGCGATGCCTCGAAGGTCGCACTTGTCTTCCTTGTCGACCGAATGAAGGAGAGAGGATTCCGGTTGCTCGACACCCAATACATCACTCCTCATCTCGCCCGGTTTGGGGCTGAAGAAATATCGAAAGACGCTTACATGAAAATGCTGCAGTCCGCTCTCAAACAGGAATGCACCTTCAATTGATTGTTCGCTTAATGAACAGAGGCAGGTCGTTTTTGCGATCAACAAATTAACCAATTACCCTACCACAATATCATCATAGTTCTATGTCTCCAGTCCATCAAGAACCGGTAATAACGCAGACGAATTTTTCGGGCCTTTCGTTGATCAATCGCGGCAAGGTAAGAGATCTCTATGATTTGGGACATTCTCTGCTCATCGTGACCACCGATCGTCTGTCGGCGTACGATGTCGTCATGGCGCAAGGCATACCGTACAAAGGCAAAGTCTTGAATAAGATCTCGGAATTCTGGTTCGAAAAGACAAAGGACATTATTCAGAATCATCTCATTTCGACAATCGTCTATGACTTTCCATCCTCCTGTAAACCGTTCTGGCACGACATGGAAAACAGAACGATGATGGTGAAGAAAACGAAGCCGCTTCCGGTTGAGTGTGTTGTTCGCGGCTACCTCTCAGGATCCGGATGGGCCGAGTACCAGGAGTCCGGTGCAGTGTGTGGAACGAAACTTCCGAAGGGGTTGTTGGAATCATCAAGACTGGCCGAACCGATATTCACTCCCGCCACGAAAGAAGAACAGGGTAAGCACGACGAGAATATTACGTTCGAGAGAATGGCCGATATTATCGGCATGGAGCTGGCTCAGAAAGTAAGGGACGTTTCGTTGAAAGTGTACAAACGAGGGGTGGAGCTTGCAGAGCCGAAAGGAATCATCATCGCCGACACAAAGATGGAGTTCGGCATCGACGATCGGGGTGAATTGACCCTCATTGACGAGTTGCTCACGCCGGATTCTTCAAGATTCTGGCCAAAGAAGAAGTACGAGCCGGGCCGAGGCCAGGAAAGCTTCGACAAGCAATTCGTGAGAGATTACCTGGTGTCGATCAAGTTTAACAAGAAACCCCCGGCGCCCAAACTGCCGGAAGACATCATCCTCAAAACATCTGGATTGTATCTCCAGGCGCTTCAGCAATTGACCGGCCAGACATTGATGTAGGGACGATCCGCGGTGGAGGCCGAGCGTCAAAAAAAACCACGGAGCAACAGAGGTATTACATCCAAACGTGATTAACCGAGGAATAGCTCATGGCATCGTTTACTGAAGAAGAAATTCTTAAAGCACTCTCCGTCGTCAATGATCCGGATCTTCATCGCGATATAGTGTCGCTCGGATTCGTGAAAAACCTGAAAATCAATGGGTCGGATGTAAAGTTCGATCTGCAGCTCACGACTCCTTCATGCCCGGTACGGGATCAATTTGTCGTAGATTGCGAGAAAGCGATTCGTTCCGCGATAAAAGGAGTAGGCAAAATAGACATCAACATGACTTCGAGCGTTGTTGCACACGTCAATATTCAAAAGGAATCAATTCTTCCGGGCGTCAAGAACACAATTGCGGTAGCCAGTGGCAAGGGTGGAGTTGGAAAATCGACGGTCGCGGTGAATCTCGCGGTGGCTCTCGCGATGGACGGCGCAAAAGTCGGGCTCGTCGATGCTGACGTTTATGGCCCGAGTATCCCGCTGATGTTCGGCATCAATGAACGGCCGAAGGTCACGCAAAACAAGCTGATCCCCCTCGAAAAATATGGCGTCAAAATGATGTCCATTGGGTTTCTGGTGGATCCGATGCAGGCGGTGATTTGGCGCGGACCGATGGCGAGCGGCGCATTGAAGCAGTTCATGAGCGATGTTACGTGGGGCGACCTAGATTACCTGATTTTTGACATGCCTCCAGGAACCGGCGATATCCAGCTTACGCTCGTGCAGACCGTCCCCCTGACGGGTGCCGTGATTGTCAGTACGCCGCAGGATGTTGCCCTTGCCGATGCACGAAAGGGGTTGGTGATGTTCAATAAGGTGAACGTCCCGGTCATCGGGATAATCGAGAACATGAGTTACTACATTTGCAGTCATTGTGGACAGCGGGAAAATATTTTCGACACTGGTGGAGGAAGCAGGACGGCAACGGAGTTGAATGTCCCATTCCTCGGGGAGATCCCCATCGATACGGATATCCGTATCGGAGGCGATCAAGGGATGCCCATCGTGACGGCCAAACCGGATGCCCCGAATTCTCAAATTATCCGTCAGATTGCGAGAAATATGGCCGCACAGATAAGCATTCGTAACGTCGACGGAACGCCGACGCCGAACGTGGAAATTCTTATTCCTTCATCGAACTGATCGAACAATCGCGTGATCAACGCAGAGATTATCGCGCAATCGCTGGAAAAAGTTCGCCCGTACTTGCAGGTCGATGGAGGAGACGTGGAGTTGGTTCAGTTGAAAGATGACGGAATTGTCGAGGTAAGGCTAACCGGGTCCTGCGTTCTCTGCCCCATGTCCATCATGACGTTACGGGCAGGAATCGAACGATCGCTGATGATCGATCATCAGGAGGTCAAACGAGTCGAGCAGGTGAAATGAGCACTACGAGAAGTGTTTCTTCGATTTGATGTCCACTTCGGAAAGCTTTCCATCGACGAGCTGTACGATTCGAGCCGGATACTTCTTTACCAACTCATAGTTGTGCGTGGACATCAGGATTGCTGTACCGCGCATGTTGATTTTCCTCAGCAACTCCATAATTTCTGCTGATACCATCGGGTCGAGATTTCCAGTCGGCTCATCTGCAAGAATCATCACCGGCTCGTTGACGATCGCACGCGCAATGACAACGCGCTGCTGTTCACCCCCCGAAAGCTCACCCGGCAACTGATTGCGTTTGTGACTCAAACCAACATCGGAGAGGGCGTGAAGCACCTTTTTCTTGATGTCGGATCTGCGTGCGTTGGTGACATACAGGGCAAAAGCGACATTATCGTACACATTCCTGTCGTCCAGCAATCGAAAATCCTGAAAGATCACGCCAAGCCGCCGTCGGAGTAGCGGCACCTGTTTGCTCGAAATTGTTTTGGAATCATAACCTGCGACTTTGACGCGGCCGTTATTCGGCTTCAGATCCATGTAGAGCAACCGCATCAGAGAGCTCTTCCCGGCGCCGGTTTGGCCCACGAGATACACAAACTCATTCCTCTTCATCTCGAAGTCGATTTTTTCGAGCACCTGCTGTCCCTCGAACGAAACGGAGACATTCAGAAGTTCAATCATGGCGTTGACGGTGCCCAGAGACCACTACTGCAAGTTTGATCGCCTCAATCATACTCGAGACATTTGCTTTTCCCTTGCCGGCAATGTCGTACGCTGTTCCATGGTCGGGTGAAGTGCGAACGATGTTCAGACCTGCCGAAAAATTGACCCCTTTGCCAAACGAGCTCATTTTGAGCGGGATCAATCCCTGATCGTGATACATCGCAACAACAGCGTCGTATCCTTTGTACGAGAGCTTTCCAAAAAACGCGTCTGCCGAAAATGGTCCATATACATCAATCCCCTTTGATTTCACTTCATTGATGGCGGGGACGACGAGCTCATCGTCCTCCGTACCCATGAGCCCCTTTTCGCCAGCGTGTGGATTCAACGCCAGTACCGCAATGCGCGGCTTCTTGACACGAAAGTCTTTCTTCAGTGAGTCATTGACAATCTGTATCTTCTCGACGATTTTTTCTTTTGTGATATGTTCCGTTACGGACTTGATGCCGACGTGAATCGTGACGAGTCCGACCCGCATGGAATTCGAGACAAGCATCATGGCAACCCGCTGCGATCGGCTCAAGAGCGCAATCATCTCCGTTTGTCCGGGGAAATTGTATCCGGCCAGGTTGAGCGCTTCTTTGGATACCGGAGCCGTTACCATAGCCCCTGCTTGCACTTTGACGCACAGCTCGACTGCGCGTTCGATCGCAATGCCTGCATTCTTCCCGGCACTTTTTGAGACCTTCCCGTATTGGACATCTCCCCAAATTCCATCCCCTGTGTCGATGACCGGAGTTATCGATGTCTTGATCAGTGGAAGGGCAGATTTCTCCAACTTCAGTTTCAACTTGAGGTTTGACCTGACCTGCTCGAACACATTCAGCGGTCCCACGAGTACTGGCGTGCAGATCTTTCGAATGGTGGCGTTTGCCACAGCCTTCAACGCGACCTCAGGGCCGATGCCGTTGAAATCTCCGATGGTAACAGCGATAATTGGTTTCAAAGATTGTTCGATTGAGTGAGGATGAAATTTCCTGATTTGTTCTTTTCGGTAAACACGAACTGCTTTTTGATATTGTTGCTGTACGTCCAAATCTCCCGAGTTGGCTGTCCCGGTAATACGGATCGCTCGATGTGTGTCGGAGGTCCGTTGAGAATGTAGATCCGGCCGCGATCGGTCTTGTAGCCATCACGATCTTTCACGGTGGAAAACTGCCTGATTGCTTCATCAACTCTGTGATAATACTCGACCATAATCTCGTTGTACGCGCTTGTCGTATCGGGATCTCGTTTTCTCCAGAATGCACGAAATGCCGCAAGGCCCTCCTCGGATGAAGAAGAGACGATCTTGTCCAGTTCTTCAGGTTTTGCAATGAAGCGAAGCGCATCTGCTGCAATATCCCAATCGACAAGAGACATTGGCCGATTCGGCCAAACGACACGAAAAGGTATCTCGCGCTTGAATTGTTCCTTTCCATCGGTGGCATTGAGCTCAAGTTTGTATCGGCCTGGTTCGAGGAGTTCCATCGGCATCGGGACATAAAGGATCTTCCATGCGGGGCCGGATTGTTTGGGCTCATATCGTACAGGCCCTTCTTTCGTCGTCAAGCTGAGTATGCCGGTCGAGATACTATAGCGTGTTCCCTTGAGATCTTTTACCTGCTCAGATTTATTGTCTGCCTCGCCGCGCAAAATCCAGTTGACCTTCAATGCAGTGTCGTTCGCAGAGAGATAGACTTGACAGACAACGCCACCGTAGGCGTTTCCAAACTGGATGTTATTACCGTGGTTGACTGGAAAATATCGGAATCCATTTTGCGATGTGCTATCGATACTCGCCAAGAAAGGAGCCGAGAGATCCAGCGATTTGCGGGCAACGATCCGGGCTTCTACCGAATGCTTTTTATCCAGGAATGATCGGCCGGATTCAAGGTCATCAACTTCAAATACTATATTGAGATGGGCAGTGTCGAGGAGGAAGGGGATCGCGCCCTCGATGTCCGACTGTGGTTCTTCCGCCTGAGGCTGCGATTTCCCAGTGAGCGCGATTGGACGAATTTCCCTTGCAACCGACACATCCTGTTCATTAAACAACTCCACCTGAAGCTGCCCTCGGGCAATAAACTCGTCTCTTGGTGCTGCAGGATCATTTGATCTGACAAAAACAAAGAAGCCACGCGGAATACGATAATGGATGTTCACGCAGGCTTTCGTTGAATCGGATCCAAATATCGAGACTGCTTCAAAAGAGACCTGAGGAGTCCTGTCCGGAATTCCTCTTTCGGGTGCCCTTTCCTGTGCCAACGCGGTGAAGGAAATGAAGAATAGAAGAAAGAATGTGTGCCTTACCATTGTAGTCCAGATATGGTTTGAGTGATTATTCAGGCTATGTCAGTCCGACTTCGCTTTACCTCGGGGCGTGAAAAAATACGCAGAAAGGGAGGGAAAGGCAAGGAATGCGAAGACTTGTGCATTCGCCCTTGATTGTTCACTTCCAGTTCTTCAGAAACTCCGTCAGTAATCGCACGCCTACGCCGGAACCCCCTTTAGGAGCGTAGTCGAGGTTCTCCTCGAGGATTGCGGTTCCCGCAATGTCCAAATGGGTCCACTTGTACTCTCCGATGAACTTTTTGAGGAACCAAGCAGCGGTAATAGCTCCGGCCCATCTTCCACCAACATTCTTCACATCCGCGACATCGCTCTTGATGAGTTTTTCATACTCATCGAACATCGGCAGCCTCCACACGCGCTCATAGGTCTTTTCACCGGCCATTTTCAAAGCCTTCATCAACGTATCGTCATTGCCCATCATGCCGGTCGCGTAATGCCCAAGCGCAACAACCACTGCACCGGTGAGGGTTGCCAAATCTATCACAGCCGAGGGCTTGTACTTCTCCGCGTAGGCAAGGGCATCTGCGAGAATGAGTCTTCCTTCAGCGTCGGTATTGTCGACTTCCGACGTTTTCCCGTTGAAGTGACGCAAAATATCTCCGGGCCGCATTGAATTCCCGCTCGGCATGTTCTCAACAGACGGGATCAAACCGACGATGTGAACCGGCAAGCGAAGACGCGAAACGGCTTCGAACGTTCCGATGACTGCGGCCGCACCGGACATATCCATTTTCATTTCTGCCATGCTCGCAGCAGGTTTGATGGAAATTC
>CAZOIM010000137.1:9222-11056 GCA_964579855.1 uncultured Ignavibacteriaceae bacterium
CCGGACATATCCATTTTCATTTCTGCCATGCTCGCAGCAGGTTTGATGGAAATTCCGCCGGTATCGAACGTGACTCCTTTGCCAACGAGAACCACGGGTTTCTTGGTTTGGTTGCCATACTCAAGAATGATGAAGCGTGGAGGACGTGCGCTCCCTTGGGAAACTCCGATGATACCTCCCATTCCCAGTTCTTTGATTTCAAATTCATCCAGGATGGTTGCGGAATAACCATTCTTGTCGGCTGAATCCTTGGCCGCCTTCGCAAGTGTTTCAGGATAGAGCTCATTCGCTGGAGCGTTCTGAAGATCGCGTGCCAAACACGTCGCCTCGCACACCGATTGTGCTCTGACAAGGACCGGAGCCGCAATGGTTGCAATGGAATTCTCCTGTGAGCAGAAGATAAGTTCTTCCGGATTTGGTTTGTCTTCTTTATTCTTTGAAAGATATTTGTCATACCGATAGAGAGACAGAAACGCCCCTTCTGCAAACGCAAAAACCGAGTCTTTTTTCTCCTGAAGATCCGCAGGAATTTCAAAAGCAATCGAATGGACTTTGAATGATCGCGATCGTTTTGCCCCGGTTGCGGCAGCTCTTCGGTATCGTTCAAGGGTTGCCTTCTTTTTCTCGCCTAGACCAACGAGCACGAGGCGTTTTGGTCCGGCATTTCCACCAAGAAACACGACGGCGCTTTCGCCTTCCTTGGCCTTAAAGTCGCTGGATTCAACAAGCGGAGACAATCGATTTTTGAATTGCTTGTTGGTGCTTAGCATGTGCTGATGAAGCAGTCGATCATCCTGATAGAAGAATGCGACGGCTACATCTGCTTTGACACCCTGAAGGTTGCGTTTTTGGAACGTCAGTTTCATGTGCTCCTCTTATTCAATGTACTGTTTGGCCTTTTCCAGAACGGAACGAACGACGTCTTCCAGGTTTGCATTATGGACGCGAGCTCCAGCGGCATGCTGGTGCCCGTTGCCCCCAAATTCGCTAGCAAGCTTATTGATCCAAATATCTCGTTTGGAGCGAAAACTGATCTTGATGGCGCCTTTGTCCAACTCCGTAAACAGTAATCCGATTTGCGCCCCTTGGACAGAAAGTGCGTAGGGAACAAACGCGTCCGTATCCATCTCCGATGTGCCCGTGTCGGCAAACATTTGGCGGGTGATCGTCATGTAGATAACTTTTCCGGAATGGGCCGTCTTGAGAGTGGAAAGCACCGATCCAAGCAACCTCAAGCGTTGCGGCGTGTTCTCGTCATAAATGTTTTGATAAATAGCTGTGGGATCCGCACCGGCTTCGATCAATTTGGCGATGATACGGTGGATTTCCGGATCGGTTTTTGGAAAACGAAATGAACCGGTATCCGTCATGATGGCTGCGTAAAGACAGTCCGCAATTTCGTTGGTAATCGCCTTGGGATCGAGATACGTAATGAGCTTGAAAATGATTTCCCCGGTTGCTGTCGATGCTTCATCCAGAATGTAAAGGTCGGCAAAAGCACCGGGCTCGAGATGATGATCGATGCAGACTTTTTTTGCTTTGCTTTCAAGGACAAATGGCTTGAGATCGGCTATCCTGTCCGGATGATTTGTGTCCAGAACGCAGATGAGGTCAGCGGACTTGATCAGAGTTGAATGTTGGTTCGCATCAAAGTGAAGGACCTGATGATTGACGTCAAGAAACCGGATGTTGTCCGGAGTTTCACTATGGTTGAGGATCGAGACCTGTTTCCCGATGCTTCGCAGATACGATGCGAGCGCAAGCTCGCAGCCAATGCCGTCGGCATCCGGATTCAAGTGTGTCGTTAAGACGACGTTCTTGCTTGTCGCGAGAA
>CAZOIM010000138.1:0-11022 GCA_964579855.1 uncultured Ignavibacteriaceae bacterium
CAGGCTTGAATCTTCAAGACCGGGAATACAGATCACCTCGCCAAGCCTCAACCCCGCAAGCGATGCCTGCACGACATCCTCGGGTTTCATCACCATGGAAACCGGAATGCGGGAGGAATCCATTCCCATCCGTTCGTGAAACTCTGTCCTCACCACGCCCGGACAAAGTGCCTGTACTTTTACACCGGTCCCGACCAATTCGCTGTGTAATATTTGTGTGAAGGCGTTGATGTACGCCTTCGTCCCCGCATACACTGCCCGCTTCGGAAGTGATGGAGCAGAAAGTGAACCGCTGAACGCCAATCGCGAAGAGACGTTGATGATCGCACCGCTGCCCCGCGAAATCATCTGAGGGAGGACAGCGCGCGTCAGTCTTGTAACCGCAGTGACCTGCAGACGAATAAGTTCATCGGCTTTGTTTGGATCCAGATTGACGAAAGGTTGGTAACCTCCGAATCCGGCATTGTTAATGAGCAATTCAATCCCGGAATCGTGCGCCAATCGTTGCTCGACACTTTTCAATTGTGTTGGATCGCTCAAGTCCGCGGCCAGGACTTCAACGGAAGCCTGGTACTTTGCTTTCAAAACCTGCGCAAGGGCTTGCAGTCTCCCGACTCTCCGGGCTACGACGATGAGTTCGTAGCCGTCTTTTGCCAGTCGCTCTGCAAATGCCGCGCCGATGCCGGAGGATGCACCGGTGATCATCGCGCAAGGTCGTGTGGTTGGACTGTTTGCCATCGAAGATCCTTCTCTAGAAGATGTTTGTCTTGAATCTCAGTGAATAGACAAACATACGGTACTCACATCAAACCTGCGATGCAACGGGCAGTTTCTTGCGTGCCAATCCGTGTTCCCTCAACTCTTCCTCTTCGATTCGTTTTTGTCGAGCGGCAAGGATACTTGATCGTCCGAGATATCCAACGATCTGTGTTGGATCACTCCGACTGACGACCGGCAATCGTCCAATATCGTTTTGCGCCAGCATTTGAACGGCCTCGAGCATCAATGCATCCGGGTATGTGACGATCGGATTGGGTGTCCCGGCGTCGAGCACTGCCATCGTATCGCCGGACGTCTCTTCGATGGCTTTCAAAAGGTCGTTGCGGGTGATGATGCCGGCGAGTTTTCCGTCCTCATCGACGATAAGTGTTGCCAGTCGACGACTCAGGATGGGATCACGTTGTGCGATCTTGTGGAATAATTCACCGGCTTTCATCGATGATGGAACAAGCGGCGGATTCGTATCCATGACCTCGGAGACGCGCATGTTGGTCAACGGGTCCACGGAATACTCGCGGCTGATGTGGTAACCACGTCGCGTCACCTTCTGTGTAAGGATCGATCGGCGCGACAGGAAAACAGTGACGGCGTGTGCCGCAATACTCCCCACCAGCAGCGCAGGCAGGAGGTCGATATCGTGTGTCAGTTCCAACGCGAAGATCATCCCGGTGAGCGGCGAACCCATCGCTCCTGCCATAACGGAGGTCATTCCGATCGTGGCCCAAAGCCCTGCGTCGCCCATCGGTATAAAGGGTGCGAGTATCGCTCCGAGAGCGCCTCCCATCATCAGTAACGGTGCGAGGATTCCACCCGACGTGCCTGATCCGAGGGCGATGGACCATACAATGAATTTTCCGATAAGTATGCTGAGAAGTACTGCCCCGACGATTTCGCCCCGTAGCAATTGATGAATGGTGTCGTATCCAACTCCCAGCACCCGTGGTTCGATCAATCCACCAATCCCAACGACAAGTCCACCGATCGCCGGCCACCACATCCAATGGATCGGCAACTTTTCAAACAGATCTTCGATCCCATAGACCGACACTGTCAGCAACACAGCAAGAAGCCCTCCGCCAATGCCGACCAAAAATGCAATGACAAGTCCCTGACCGTTCAGCAATGCATGGAGTGCGACAGGAAAGATGGGGCCGGTTCCGAGGAGTGGGATCCGGAGCGCTGAAGCGACTGCGGCAGACATCGCAACCGGGATCAATGAACGTGGTCGCCATTCGAACAACAACAACTCGACCGCCAATAGGACCGCAGCGACAGGCGTCGCGAAAATCGCGGACATGCCGCCGGCGGCGCCGGCAACAAGCAGAGTCTTTCGCTCGGCAGAAGACAGATGGAACATTTGCGCGAAGAGCGAACCAAATGCACCGCCAGTAACGATGATGGGACCTTCGGCTCCGAACGGTCCGCCGGTACCAATGGCGATGGCCGAGGACAAAGGTTTAAGGATGGCAACGCGGGGCTCCATCCGGCTGCTACCAAAAAGAATGGATTCGAGCGCTTCCGGGATCCCGTGGCCGCGGATTTTTTCGGAACCGTAGCGTGCCATGACTCCGACGATCAAACCGCCGAGAACGGGAACGACGATGACAAGATAACCAAGGCGGTGATGAAGGGGCGACTGAAGAACGGAAGAGAACTGTTGGTAGAATGCAAGATTGGTGATTACGGCAATGAGCCAGACCAGGGCATATGCGACGACTGCACTTACCGCCCCGATGACAATAGCCATGAGAGAGAGCACGATGATTCGTTTGTCCTGCGTGAAATCCGCGTGATGGTCTTCAATTCTTTTCTTGCTGCTTTCCGTCATCCCTTTTCTCCGTTGAAGTGTTTTTCAGAATGAATGGTTGTTGTGCAGGACGGGTAGTATTCCCGCCTATTCAACATTATCGGAAGGCGTTTAGTTTCGGAGACGAGAAGGAAGTTACTGCTGCAGAGGGTCAGCTACTGCGGTTCTTACTTTGGCAATATCCAACATCCAAACATTATTATTGAACTACATGTGCTCTAACCAATCATCCAATCGAAAATCGAGAATTGGAAATTTCCATTTCACCACTCACCATTTACTTTTGGTTTCTTGCTTCACACTCACATCTTCACACCTCTCCATACCACCAGCCGGGATCTTTTTGTTTGAATGCCGATCGAATCGCCTCGTACTGATCGAATGGAAGGGGCCCCTTCTGAATGTACGCGATGTTTTGAAGAACGTGTTCAAGGTTGTGCGTGCCGACGATGCATGAATGCACTCCGTGAGTGAATGCGGAAAATCTGAGTGCCAATTCCTGCCATTCCAGTCCGAGAGGATCGAGATCCATAGTTTTCCACCGCCACCAGTATTCCTCGGCATAATCACCTTTGGGACATTCCGCAAATCTCCACGGCGCATTCGCAATCGGACGTTTTGCAATGACTCCCAGTCCTTTTTCGCGCGATTTTGGAATCACCTGGTCAATGGCACGCTGATCGCTGATACTGACAGAATGCTGCACACTTCCAAACCGACCACTCTCCACAGCCCATTGCAGCGCTTCATTTTCTCCGGAATACCCCGCGACGCGAACCTTGCCTTCCTGTACAGCTTCGGACAAAGCGTTCAACGATCCGCCTGCCTGCAAGGTTTGAACCGGACACGAATGCAGATGGACGATATCGATAAAGTCGGTACGCAGAAGACGTAATGCACGATCGATTCCTGCCTTCACACACTCGTATGTCCAGTCTGTCGTTCCTTCAATGCCGTAACCAACTTTTGTGGAGAGTACGAATTCTTTCCTTCGGCGGGAAAGGAATCGGCCAATCCGTTCCTCGGAGCCGACATAGGCGCGTGCCGTGTCCACGAGTGTGAGCCCGGAATCGAGAACACGATTGAGAAATAGTTCTATCTCCTTTTCCGAAGTTGTGTTGTCGCCGATTCTCCCTGATCCCAAACCGAGAGGTGAAACCTTCAGACCGGTTTTGCCAAATTCACGCTGTTCCATTCGCTATGCCCCAAGCTTGTTCAAAAGTTCGTGTCTATTCATCACTGTTGCATGTCCTGGAATACTCTCTCCGTTTTGTCAAGCGTTGCCGTTATTCTTCCGAAGTATCCACCGTTCGGTTCCTGTACTCGTCATAATTTGGAACGAGACGATCATACGTGTCGTCCATCAGCGGGGAAGAAATCATGAAGTCAGCTGTAGCGCGATTGCAGGCAATCGGAATATTCCAGACGACCGCCATGCGGAGCAATGCTTTGACGTCGGGGTCGTGCGGTTGAGGTTCAAGAGGATCCCAGAAGAAGATAAGGAAATCGACCTTTCCGTCGACGATCTTGGCCCCAATCTGCTGGTCGCCCCCGATAGGTCCGCTCTCGAGCTTTTCGATCTTAAAGTCCAGTTCACGTTCCAGAATTGTTCCGGTCGTGCCGGTTGCGTAGACTTTGTGATGGGCAAGCAGATCTCGATTGAATTTTGCCCATTCAAGCAAATCCCGTTTCTTGTTGTCGTGGGCAACCAGCGCAATCCTCTTGTCGGCCAGCATGGGGATAATTTTGTTCGTCATACGTTCCTTTCCATCGCTACTAATTCAGATACAAAAGAATGTAGCAAACGCTTTACTCCTTTTCCACGGGTGCAACGTTACGTTTGTACTATGTCCCGATGTTTCGAATTGGCCGTCACCAATCTATAGCAATTGTATACAGAACGATTCCTCAGAATCAACAAGAAATTGTTATATCACAATGAGGCTCTCCAACTCGACCTCGGAGTTTTGTACACAACGGACATCACGCCATTCTGTTTCGAAATTCATTGTTGATCTCAGGAGGTCAACTGTGGTTTGAAATTCAAAAGACCACTTATTTGTGCGACCTGTTCTGCACCCCATTTAGTGTCTTAAGTACGGGGGGAGGGATGAAAACGAAGAAAACTCCGCTTGCTGGAACGAGTGGAATAAAACGAGTTTCGAAAGAATTGAACAACCTGCGCGAAGGGACTAATGATTGAAATCGGGATAGATCCGTGAAAGGCATTCGGGACAGAGTCCGTGCGTGAACCGCGCGCTGGAATGTTCCATGATGTATCCTTCCACTTGTTGCCAGTACCCCTGGTCGTTGCGGATTTTTTTGCAGCCGGAGCAAATGGGGAGGAGTCCGCTCAGCGTCGTGACTCTATCGAGAGCTTCCTGAAGTTCCTTCACATAATGGTCACGCTGCTTTTCGAGAAGCTTCTGATTGGTAATATCGCGGCTTATACCGACAAAGCCCGTAACAACGCCTTCGCCGTTCTTGATCGGAATTTTCGTGGTCAAATGCCATCGCTGTTCGCCCGTGTTCTTGTGCAGAGCAAGTTCCTCCCTGCCTGGCAGAGCATTCCCGGTCGAGACAATTCTGCGTTCGTCCTCGTGATATTGTTGTGCAAGCTCACGTGGGTGGAAATCAAACGTCGTCTTACCGAACACTTCTTCCTGGCGTTCAACCCCCATCGACTGCAAGTGTGCACGATTGTTGAGAATATATCGCCCATCCGCATCTTTGAAGTAAATCAAATCCGGTAAATTGTCGATCAAAGTTCGCAGGAGATTGCGGTCATTTTGCACGGCCAATTCAGATTCTTTTCGTTCGCTCACATCCCGAATTGCCGTCACCCGGTACTCGTGGTCCTTGCTGATCATCAATCTGGCGCGCACTTCGACGTGGATCGTGGTCCCGTCTTTTCGCAACGCGATATGATCATACGGCAGTAGACTGCCGGTTCGATGAGCCTCCTCAACGATTGCACGAGATTGTGGCGCAACGAGATCGATGACAGGTTTACCAATCAATTCAGCTCGCGAATAACCGAGAAGTTCGCCAAGTTGTTCATTGCAGTCCACGATCACGCCGCGTTCCGTTAACGCAATCCCTTCAAACGAAGCTTCGGCAAGCGACCTGAAATGTTGATGATCGGGAGCGAATTCGTCAGCATTGTGTGGAGACTCGGCCGCGGTTTTCAGAGAGTTGATTGTGCCCTGCGTTGAAGCGTCAGACCTTTTCGGAAGAGCTGATTTCGATTCCTGGTGTTTGTTCATGGCATTCTCGTTCCATGTTTGGAAGCAAATTCTCTGCCAATGGCCCAATTTCAAGAAACAGTTCGCAAGCACTGTTTTCTGCTAAAATCTCTTTGCTACTGACGATTTCTTCGTCGACAATGAGAGACCTTCCTTCGTTCGAACAACCGATTCCCAGTATTGCCAAGCACCCGTGGTTCTTTTTATCAAAAATGAGGAATCGATTTTGAAGTGGAATGGAAGTGAGGTCACTTGAATTCCGGGACGGCAGTTGGACAGTTACCTTCATCGGATTCTCATGCTATTTCCATCGGACGGGGTGACTGGCTTCAAACACTTGCCGAGTCAGGCTTTCGGAAAAGGCGGTGCTGAAATACAATAATGATGGTGTCTAGCGGGAAAGATGCGTCTCCCAAATTCTCCACTTGCCGGCGTGCACAACGAAGACGACGTCTTTCACGGACGAGGATTTAGGGAACTTGAACATTGGAGTAGCGTTGTTGTTCTTTACGGATTCGGGTTCCAATATCGCGCCACGAATCGTTGATGTGCTGAGCGACGCCAAACTGCTTTGACCTGAATACAAGAATTGCGACAAGAGAGAGGATTGATCTCCGATCACATCGAGCGCGGAACCTGAGAAGGTATAGGTGGAATCGCCTGCGACCACCTCGACGTCCGGCGCGAGTGCCTCAAGAATTATCTCAGGGTCTTTCGATTGCAGGAGTTGGAAAATATTCTCCAGGTTTGGCAGACTGTCTGAGGGTGCGTCGGGAAAGCCCTTGTATCCAAGTATTCTAACGCTGCACAAGTTTCCAGTTGAATCGAGTTCGACGGAATAGTTGCGGCGAGCATAGAGAAGGAATTCCAACGGGGGGTTGTGCAAATGCTGAACTTGTGATGGCGTACCGAGGATTTCCATCACCCGTTGTCGCGAATCGCCAAGTCGTAAACCGAGGAAGGGGTGCATGGCCGTGCCGGCGTTGCCAGTGATCTGTATCGACATGCAGTCGTCGCTTGAATCCGAAAAACCAAAAACCATGTAGGCCCCCCCCGTGGTGTCGAGCGAATACACCCGATCAGTCCATCCATCGCCGTATTTCTGTTCCTTGATGACGGAATCGAACACTTCGGATAACGGTTTTGCATCTTCGCCAAGGAGAAAGCCATTGAGTCCCCTCTGGCTGGGAGGATACTGCAACTGACTGTACACGGTTGTGAAGCCACAAACGAATACAGCCACAAGAAACAGTCTGAGACGATTCATATTCTTCCTTCAACCTTCCATACAATGAGCGTGTGGTCAAACAACCTCCCCTTAACGCAATACTACTCGTTTCGTTCCGCCCTATCTGCCAACGCTATGCTCGACCTTGACGGGAGATAATTTGCCGATTGGACTGCATAAAGTCAACTCCGACGGGCGTGGTGTTCCGGTCAGAACCGTCAGGTGTACTGTTCAGACATTCACGCAAGCTCACGAATAGCAATCCCTCGGTTCGCGGCAACGTCAATGATTTTCTCCATTACTTCACTCTTGTTTCCGAATCCTTTGAGATTGAGCGTTAAAACTTCCCGATCCGACACGAAAGTGAGGGTGGAGGGTGAACGATCGATGCGAGCAAGATCACTCCATCGACATTTGACAGAGACAAAGGGTTTGGTCCGAACGAACAACCCTTCGTCACTCAGTACAACACGTCGAACTCTCGGAAATTTTTCATCAAAAAAGCCTCTGAGGATCGTGACAACACCGGCCAAGATCAAAAGATGTGCTGGTTGGAATCCCTTCGATGGGTTATACCTCATAGCGGCCTCGAGGATGATGACGCACCCGCCTGAAACGTCGAACCAATTGATCTTCCTGTGAATCGCACCGCCTCTCAGCTCTTCAACGGCCGAGCGAACGACAACGATGCCGACCACAATGCTAAGGTAAGGCATGAACCCGTGATTGAAGCCATTCTCAATCAATGTCTCAAGGCCGGTGTACAAAAGGAGGAAACCTGGCAAGCCGTCATTGATAATCTGAAAGCGGCGCTTCAGCTTCGTTGGTTCGAGGCGAATGATCTCGGAGGTCATGGAATGAGGGAGAAATCAGGAGCACTCACGTGAGGTTTTTCGGACAGAACGATTGTCGCCTGTCCAGCGGCATCATCTGTCCGACGAGAGAATGCAAGCATGCGATCGAAGGCTGTTCTAGCTTTCTCTTTCTTCGAGTGCGTATTTGTAAACGAGCGCAGCCAATCCGCCGCCAACGAGAGGTCCCACCCAGTAGAGCCACGTATTTTCGAATCCGCCTCCTGCGACAGCAGGACCGAGGAATCGGGCGGGGTTCATGGAAGCGCCACTGATTGCCGCACCCATCATAACACCCATCGCAACTGCAAGGCCAATGAAAAGACCGCCGACCTTGGGCGAACGTTTGTCGATCGCCGTTCCAAAGACAACGAAGACGAGGAAGAACGTAAGGACCGTTTCTGCGACAAGCGCTTGTGTGACGGTTATTCCTTTGGTCACGGATGGAATGCCGTAGCTCGTTGCAGCGAGGACTTGCTCCGGGATGACGAGTTTGATAACATAGGCGGCAGCGATCCCCCCCAAACACTGGGCGACGATATAGGCGATGCCGTTGAGGAGATCAATTTTCCTGGCGACCATCGCTCCAAATGTTACCGCCGGATTGAGATGACCTCCGCTTACTGCCGCTGTAGCGCTCACCATCACACCGATGGCCAATCCGTGAGCCAGTGCAATCCCGGTGAGGCCTAGCATCTGACCTGTCATGGCGTTGCTTGCTATTGCTCCCACACCGATGAAGATGAGTGTAAAAGTCCCGATGAATTCGGCAACGAGCGCCTTGGTCTTCATGAATGCTCTCCCATATGGTTGAAATTTCAGTGACCTTGTCGAGCGCATCGTGGCCACGTCGTCAAGGTCTCTACCGTACTATGTTCCAGCTGAATAATCGTCCTGGTATTTGAACTGTTCGGGAGTCAGCTTGTCGATGGACATACCTTGCGTTGCCAGTTTTACCCCGGCAATTTCCTGATCCTGTTCGGCAGGGATATCATAGACTCTGTTTTCAAGCCGCTTTCCTTTTTTATGTTCTCCCGCGAGTCGCAGCTGTGACATGAACTGATTCGCGAAAGACATATCCATGACCTCCGAGGGATGACCTTCGGCGGCTGCGAGGTTGACCAATCGGCCTTCGGCGAGGACATAAATCCTTTTGCCATTCTTCAGCATGTATTCCTGGTTGTTCGCGCGAACCGTGCGGACACTTTTCTTCATTTTGTTGAGATGTGCAAGATTGATTTCGCAATCATAGTGTCCCGTGTTGCAAACAATAGCTCCGTCTTTCATCTGCTTGAAGTGGCGGTCGACAATGATGTCCTTGACGCCCGTCGCCGTGATGAAGATATCCCCGATCTTCGCAGCGTCATCCATTTTCATTACGCGAAAACCATCGAGCGTTGCCTTGAGAGCCGCTGTCGCCTTCACTTCGGTGATGATAACGCTGGACCCAAGTCCCTTGGCTCGCGAAGCCACGCCTCTTCCACAGTGGCCGTAGCCTGCCACCACGACATTTTTTCCGGCAAGAAGCACGCTTGTCGCACGAAGGATGCCGTCCAATGTCGATTGGCCGGTTCCGAAGACGTTGTCAAAATCCCATTTTGTCTCTGCATCATTGACTGCGATGACCGGATACTTCAAAGCGCCGTCTTTTGCCATGGCACGCAACCGGTGGACACCTGTGGTGGTTTCCTCCGTACCGCCGATGACGTTGGGAATGAGTTCCTGGTGTTTGTTGTGAACCGTGAAAATCAAATCAGCGCCGTCGTCGAGCGTCAGGTTTGGTTTGAACTTGAGGGACTCCTCGATGCACCAGTAGAATTCATCCACGTTCATTCCGTGCCACGCATAAATCGAGACACCTTCCGAAGCAAGCGCTGCGGCAACGTCGTCCTGAGTCGATAGCGGGTTGCAGCCGCTCCAACTGACCTGGGCTCCTGCTTCGACAAAGGTCTTGACGAGGACGGCCGTCTCTTTTGTAACGTGCAGGCAGCCGGCAATTTTGTATCCCTTGAGTGGTTTCGTCTTTCGATATTTTTCGCGGAGTGCCATAAGAACCGGCATACGGGACTCGGCCCATTCTATTCGGAGTCTTCCTTCTTTTGCGAGAGAAAGATCTTTGACTTTATAAACACCTTGTTTGTGATCCATGAGGGAAATCTATTAATTGAGTAGTTTGAGATTTAGTTATTTGTCCACTGAATTCTGGTAGAGATTTGGACTGCTGTTGTTTCGTCCCTTTTGCTTTCTGTCTGATTCTTCATTCGGCCGGATACTTCTTGCTTACTACTTCACCAGCTTCTTCAAAGTTTTCACCAGGTCAAGGTGTTCCCAGGTGAAATCCTTTTCATCCCTGCCGAAATGACCATAAGCAGCGGTCTTCTTATAAATGGGGCGTCGAAGGTTGAGGCGCTCGATGATTCCGCGTGGAGTGAGGTCGAATGGCCCGCCTGCTACGGAATATTTGTGAAGAATCTGATCGAGCTCGTGGTCGGGAACAGAACCCGTGCCGTATGTCTGCGCGAAAATGGACACCGGTTCAACAACGCCAATCGCATACGCAACCTGGATGAGACATTCGCTCGCAAGTCCGGCAGCAACGATGTTCTTCGCCAGATGTCGGGCCGCGTACGCTGCACTGCGGTCAACTTTGGTCGGGTCTTTCCCTGAAAATGCACCGCCGCCGTGAGGTGCCCGTCCGCCATAGGTATCGACGATGATCTTTCGTCCTGTTACTCCAGTGTCGCCGTGTGGTCCTCCCACTTCGAATCGTCCCGTAGGATTGACAAAGATGATCGTCTTCTTATCGAGCATCTCCTCCGGAATCACCGGTTTAATGATGTGTTCGATTACATCTTCGCGGATTGTGTCCTGACTGACTGAAGGGCCATGCTGCGTCGATATCACGACGGTGGTCACGCGGACAGGCTTCTTCCCGTTGTACTCCACGGTCACCTGGGATTTCGCGTCCGGTCTCAAATACGGCATGAGAGTGATCTTCTTCTTCCGAACATCGGCGAGGCGTTTCACCAGTTTGTGTGCGTACATAATGGGCATGGGCATCAGCTCCGGTGTTTCGGTGCTGGCATACCCGAACATCATCCCCTGATCTCC
>CAZOIM010000139.1:0-10930 GCA_964579855.1 uncultured Ignavibacteriaceae bacterium
TCGGGATTTGGTCCGAATGGATGGCCGAGAACCGCCGCGTATACGAGATCTTCATTCTTCGGATCAACACAAATCCTGCTGATTGTCTGGGCTTCAGCGAGTCCGATGTACTGCCACGTTTTGCCGGCATCAACGGATTTGTACACTCCTTCACCGGGCATTGCATTGCCCCGTATACAAGCTTCGCCCGTGCCCGCATAGACCACGTTGGGATTTGACGGCGCAACTTCAAGGGCGCCAACAATCCCCAATTTCAGAAATCCGTCGGAGACATTGATCCACGTGTTGCCACCATCACTCGACTTCCAAATTCCTCCTCCGGTTGCGCCGAAATAGTACGTATATGGTTGATCCTTGTGGCCAGCGACCGCAATCGATCGGCCGCCGCGGAAAGGGCCAATTTCTCGCCACTGCAATTTGTCGTAAAGTGTGGTGTCGATCTTTAACGTTGATTTTCCCTGTCTCGCCTTAATTTGAAGCAAGGGGACAAACAACATCACAAGAATCACCAAAATCGAGAGATATTTCATCGATGGCTGTTCTTCACACGGTGTTTTTTTCCACATCTCATGGTTGCCTCCTCTTCGTGTAGAAGTTGAGAATGCGCGTCTCATTGAATAACAATTGCGAGGTATAAACAAGTCCGAAGACCATCCTTCCAAGACCGGGGAGGAAGGACGTATTATGCGCTTTCCCGAAGATACTCCTGCACACTCTTGACGCTCAGTGTGCCTCTTTGCTGACTCTCAATTCCCTTCACCGCGGTTGCAGCAGCAGATAGAGTCGATATGTAGGAGACTTTGTGTTCGAGCGCAGCCCATCCGATAGCATATTCATCGTAGCGCGAGGACTCGCCAAGTGGTGTGTTGATAACTAGCTGGATATCGCCATTCTTAATCATGTCAACAACGTTTGGGCGGCCCTCACCAACTTTGAAAATCTGGTCGATCTTGATTTTGCTGTCAGTCAAGAATTTTGCAGTCCCTTCCGTCGCAACAAGAGAAAAACCAAGATCGATGAACCCTCGCACAATGTCCAGCGTGATCTCGTTCTTGTCACTATCGTTGACACTGATAAACACTCTCCCTTCGTTGGGTAGCGTGTTGCCGGCACCCATTTGGGATTTGGCGATCGCTTCACCGAAGTTGCTTGAGATGCCCATGACCTCGCCTGTCGATCGCATTTCCGGCCCGAGAAACACCGGCGTCTGGGGAAATTTGGCGAACGGAAAGACCGCTTCTTTGACGGAAATGTGCTTCACTTTTCTGAAGTCATATCCTTTCAATCCAAGTTCCTCGATGGTCCTGCCGAGCATGATCTTCGCCGCAATTTTCGCAAGAGGCAGACCGGTTGCTTTGCTAACGAACGGTACGGTCCGGGACGCTCGTGGATTCACCTCCAATACGTAGACCACATTGTCTTTCATCGCAAACTGAATGTTGATCAGTCCCACCACTTTCAAGGCCTTCGCCAGACGCACCGTGTAACCGATCATTTCTTCAAGATTCTTTTCGGATATCATGTACGGGGGAAGGACGCACGAGCTATCTCCGGAATGAATTCCGGCTTCTTCGATATGTTCCATGACGCCGCCGATGAGGACATCCTTGCCATCACAAATTGCGTCTACGTCATACTCGAAGGCATCCTCGAGGAACCGGTCGATGAGAACCGGGTGTTCCGGGGAAACATCGACCGCCTTTTTCATATACTCACGGACAGCGTCCCCGTTATAACAAATCTCCATCGCGCGTCCACCCAATACATACGAAGGTCTGATCAGAACTGGATACGTAATCTGCTCTGCAACCAACACGGCATTCGTGACAGAGTAGGCTGTGCCATATTTTGGATGAGGGATACTCAACTTCCTCAGCAATGAGCCAAATCGCTCACGGTCCTCAGCAAGATCAATCCCTTCCGGCGAAGTCCCGAGAATACGGATACCATGGTCTTCCAACGCTTTGGCAATCTTGAGTGGCGTTTGACCGCCGAAGCTAACGACGACACCGTATGGTTTTTCGTGATCGCATATGTTCAGAACGTCTTCGAGCGTCAAAGGCTCAAAATAGAGCTTGTCGGTCGTGTCGTAGTCCGTGGAGACTGTTTCCGGGTTGCAGTTGATCATGATCGTCTCGACCCCTTCTTCCTTCATCGCGAAGACGCCGTGGACGCAGCAATAATCGAACTCGATGCCCTGACCGATTCGATTTGGTCCGCCGCCGAGAATGATTACTTTCTTTTTCTCAGAACTGATCGATTCATTTTCCTGGTCGTAGGTGGAGTAGTGGTACGGCGTGTTTGCTTCAAACTCCGCCGCACACGTGTCGACTGTTTTGAAGACAGGAAGAACGCCGAATTGTTTACGCAATTGCCGTACGGAATTTTCACTCACATCCCACATATGCGCCAACTGGCGGTCGGAAAAACCGTATTGCTTTGCCTTGAGGAGAACCTCTGGTGTGACTCTCGATCCAATTTTTCTCGAATTCTTTCCGAGTTTCATTCCAACAGAATCCTGTTTGTTGTCGTTTATCTTTGAACTGCGCTTGGACAGTCAAGCATTGACGATTCCGTGAAGCCCATTGATACTCTCCGAGAGTCACACTCGGAATGAGTACAGTTCTTCTTCAAAATCAACAATCTGTCTGATATTATGCAGGAACCAAGGATCGATTTTTGTGCTTTGGTGGATGTCCTCCAAGGTGGCCCCCAACTGGAATGCATACCGCAGAAGGAACACGTTCTCAGGTTTTGGAACCTTCAGCCGATCCAGGACCTTTTTACGCCACTCGACCTTGCTCTTTTCAGGCAGCTCCCGAACATTCAGATCGTCTTTTCCGTCGGTGCCAAGGCCAAAACGACCTTGCTCCATGGAGCGGAGTGCTTTCTGAAAAGCTTCTTTAAACGTCCGGCCGATTGCCATGGCCTCACCGACAGACTTCATTTGGACGCCCAAAGTACTTTCCACACCCTTGAATTTTTCGAAGTCCCAACGCGGGATCTTTACAACACAGTAGTCGATTGTCGGTTCAAACGAGGCCGGCGTCAGTTTGGTGATATCATTCGGAATTTCATCGAGTGTGTATCCGACAGCCAATTTTGCTGCAATCTTTGCGATGGGAAATCCAGTGGCTTTCGATGCAAGGGCTGACGAGCGGGAGACTCTGGGATTCATTTCGATAACGATCATCCTGCCGTCTTTTGGATTGACGGCAAATTGTATGTTGGATCCGCCTGTATCGACGCCAATTTCGCGTATGATTTTCTTCGCAGCATCCCGCATGGTCTGATATTCTTTGTCAGTTAGCGTCTGCGCCGGGGCTACGGTGATGGAATCACCGGTGTGGACACCCATCGGATCGAAGTTTTCGATGGAGCAAATAATGACGACGTTGTCCTTCACGTCCCGCATGACTTCGAGCTCGAATTCCTTCCAGCCGATCACTGATTCCTCAACGAGGACCTGATGGATGGGACTTGAAATCAATCCGTGTTGAACTCTCTCCCGGAACTCATCTTTGTTGTAGGCCGTGCCTCCCCCAGTTCCGCCAAGGGTAAATGAGGGGCGAATGATAATTGGGAATCCGACGTCTTCCGCCACTTTCATCGCCTCTTCGATAGAATTGACGAATCCCCCGCGAGCACTCCGCAGACCTATCCGATCCATCGCTGCTTTGAATAATTCTCTGTCCTCGGCCTTCTTAATCGCTTCCAGCTTCGCACCGATCAATCCGACTCCGTATTTCTTCAGGACGCCACTTTCCGCGAGTGCAACGGTAACATTGAGCGCGGTCTGTCCTCCCATCGTTGGAAGAATGACGTCCGGCTTTTCTTTCTTGATGATTTCTTCGACAAAAAACGGGGTGATCGGTTCAATGTAGGTTGCGTCGGCGAGCTCGGGATCGGTCATGATCGTCGCCGGATTGGAGTTGATCAGGACGACGCGGTATTCTTCTTCTCTAAGAACTTTACAGGCCTGCGTCCCGGAATAATCAAACTCGCAAGCTTGCCCTATAACAATCGGTCCTGATCCGATGATGAGGATGGATTTAATGTCGTTCCGTCTAGGCAATTCCTTTTGTTGTTCCTTCCCTTCGAAAGTACGCGGGCGCGCAGGATTAAAGGCAGAAATTCTGTTTTCTGGATGGACAATATAGAGATATAACCAGAATGATTCAACGACGACAGCAACAAAACTCGAGTCTTCGAGGTGTCGCCGCGTCACGCGCCAGCGGCTTTCGCCTCTTAATTTTTTTTTGCCTATATTTTTGAAGTGGGATGTGTCGGCATTCATGTAATGTGGACACTTCGATCATCAAAGTCTGTCTTTTGCCGGAGGAATGAATGGAGAGTCAGAACAGCTATAGTACAAGAACGAAACTCGCAGATTTGGGGACAACCTACACTGTCTATTCACTCCCATTGCTCGAGAAGAAAATTGGCAAGAGTCTTTCAAGACTGCCATTTTCCTTAAGGATTCTGCTGGAGAATCTGCTTCGGTTGGAGGATGGAAGGGTCGTCAGGAAAGAAGATATCGAGGCACTGGTCAATTGGAACCCCTCGGCGGTGCCCGACAAGGAAATCGCCTTTATGCCGGCACGTGTGATTTTGCAGGATTTCACTGGCGTCCCTTGCATTGTCGACCTCGCTGTCATGCGAGACGCGATGATCAAAATGGGCGGAGATCCCAAGAGGATCAACCCCCTCCAGCCCGTCGATCTGGTCATAGATCATTCGGTACAGGTGGATGAATATGGCACTGCAGGTGCATTTCAGTTCAATACTGGGCTGGAATTCGAACGGAATAAAGAACGCTATCAGTTCCTCCGGTGGGGACAGCAGGCTTTTCAAAATTTCAGGGTCGTGCCGCCTGGAACAGGCATTGTTCACCAGGTAAATCTGGAGTATTTGGCTCAAGTTGTGTTTGTGAACAACATCGGCGGTGAAATCATGGCATATCCCGATTCGCTGGTCGGGACGGATTCTCACACTACGATGATCAATGGATTGGGGGTCCTTGGCTGGGGTGTCGGTGGAATAGAAGCCGAAGCTGCCATGCTTGGCCAATCTGTATCAATGCTGATTCCACAGGTTGTTGGGTTTAAGTTGAAGGGATCCCTTCCGGCTGGGGCCACGGCAACAGACGTAGTATTGACAGTAACTCAACAGCTCCGAAAGAAGGGTGTTGTCGGCAAATTCGTTGAATTTTTCGGTCCTGGACTTGCTTCCCTTTCGCTTCCTGACAGGGCCACCATCGCAAATATGGCTCCCGAATATGGTGCGACTATGGGCTTCTTCCCTGTAGACGAAGAAACCATCAAATACCTTCGATTCACAGGAAGGGATGACAAGCAGATTTCTCTTGTAGAATCATATTTGAAGCATCAGGGTCTGTTCCACACTTCTTCGTTTCCCGTACCACTGTTTTCAGATACTTTGGAGCTTGATTTATCGTCAGTCGAACCGAGCATTGCCGGACCGAAGCGACCGCAGGATCGGGTTTTGCTTTCCAAGGCGAAATCATCATATCGCAATTCACTCATCGACATGCTCGAGAGCAAAATCTCTCAATTCGATAAGGCGTCTGCATCACAATGGGCGAACGATGGTGCGACAACACCGAGCCCGGATTTTCTGAAGAGCGTTTCCGTTCAGAAAAACGATACGAGGTTCGAGTTGGGACATGGGTCCGTCGTCATCGCCGCAATTACGAGCTGTACCAATACTTCCAATCCTTCAGTCCTTGTCGCCGCGGGACTTCTCGCCAAAAAGGCAACTGAGCGCGGACTTCGCTCCAAACCATGGGTAAAGACAAGTCTCGCTCCGGGATCAAAAGTCGTCACTGAGTACTTGAACGAAGCGAAGCTTACCAAGCCGCTGGAAGATCTTGGATTCAACCTTGTCGGATACGGATGCACAACTTGTATAGGAAACAGTGGTCCACTTCCCGAATCCATTGGGAAGGCAATCCAGGAGAATGATCTCGTGGCGGTCGCCGTCCTTTCGGGGAACAGGAACTTTGAAGGACGTGTGAATCCGCTGACTCGAGCCAACTACCTCGCATCGCCCCCACTCGTTGTCGCCTACGCGCTCGCGGGCACGATGGATATCGATTTCCAAAAGGATCCAATTGGATTGGGCCAAAAGGGGGAACCTGTGTTTCTGAAAGACATCTGGCCATCACCACAGGAAATCGAGGAAACGATTCGGCAAAGCGTCAAATCCGAAATGTTCAAGAAGGAGTATTCGAATGTGTTTGAAGGCGAGGAAAGCTGGAAGAGTCTTGCAGTGCCGAAGGGCGGCCACTATCTGTGGGACGTGAAATCGACCTACATCAAAGCCGCGCCATATTTTGAAAATATGCCGAAAGATCCAAAGCCTCTTCAAAACATCAGCGGAGCCCGGGTGCTGGCATTGCTGGGGGACTCGGTGACGACAGATCATATTTCGCCAGCAGGCTCATTCAACGAGAAGAGTCCGGCTGGACAGTATCTGCTCTCTCTTGGTGTGCAAAAGAAGGATTTCAATTCGTATGGCTCCCGGCGCGGAAATCACGAAGTGATGGTTCGAGGGACATTTGCCAACATCAGATTGCGAAACGTGCTTGCACCGGGGACGGAAGGTGGATGGACAGTTCACCCTTCTTCAAAGGAACCGATTTCCATCTATGATGCTTCCGTCAAATACAAAGCCGAAGGAACACCACTCATCATCATCGCCGGCAAAGAGTACGGCTCCGGATCGTCGCGTGACTGGGCTGCGAAAGGTCCGATGTTGCTCGGAGTTAGGGCTGTGATCGCGGAGAGTTTCGAGAGAATCCATCGGAGTAACCTAGTGGGGATGGGTATCCTTCCTCTTCAATTTGAAGATGGTGAGAATTCGAAGACCATCGGATTGACGGGATTCGAGACGTATGCTATTGAGGGTGTTGCTGATTCTTTACAACCATTGAAAAAAATGCAGGTAAAGGCGATTGCCGCTGATGGATCCTTGAAGAAATTCAGCGTCATTTGCAGAATTGACACGCCGAACGAGGTGGACTATTACAGGCATGGTGGAATTCTCCAATATGTTTTCCGTTCGCTTTTGAAGAACTAGAATAATAAATTACAGAGTAGTCGAGTGAACAAGAAGCACCAGAACTGAGACTTAGCAGAGAAGGGAAAGACATGCCAGTATATGACTACCGTTGCACAGAGTGCGGAACCTTGTATGATATTTATCATAAGGTTCGTGAAGTAAAAGAAGATGTCATGTGTCCATCATGCCGATCGCACGAACACACTAAGCTGATGTCCGTGGCAAGTGTTTCGATCGGCTCAAATTCGAGCTCGAGCGCTGCCCCACGAGCGTGCGAAATGGGTGGGGATTGTTGCGGCGGTGCTTGCTCGATGAATTGAGGAATGGAGCTTTGCCCAACGCGTCTTAGTCACTCCCGCACGTTTCAAGAGGGAGTCTGCCAAACGAGAAACTCGCCCTTGTGCGTTAGACCAACGCTCACAGACACCCGTTGGATTCCCACCAAAAACACGCGGGAACTCGGGTGTGACTTATGGTCTGGGACAGCCTACCCACTGCGCTCCAGTCACTCCCGCTCGTCTTCAGCGGGAGTCTGCAAAACAAAGTGGAGGAACACTATGTTCGCCTTCAACATCTATAGCATCTACATCCTGACGAACAAACCAAAGGGCGTTCTTTATACAGGCTTCACCAATAGCTTGGAACGACGCACTGCCGAGCATAAGCAAGAAATCAACGAGGGGTTTTCCAAGCGATACAAGTTGCATAGGCTTGTCTACCATGAGCAATTCGACAAGCCGATGGATGGAATTCGAAGAGAAAAAGCAATCAAAAAATGGAATCGTGCATGGAAGATTTCGCTCATCGAAAAACATAATCCAAAATGGATAGACCTTTGTCAAAAAGACGGAACCATTCTACCCTTACCGATTGAATAACGGATCCTCTTCCCTCTGGCGAACCAGCCCACTGCGGTCCAGTCACGCCCGAATGATTCAGTCGGGATTCTGCCAAACAAGAAATAAGCCTTTGTTCGTTACCCAACGCTCACAGACACCCGTTGAAACCATACGGGTGTGACTTTCAGTCTTAGGAAGTCTGCCCGCAGCGTTCTAGTCACTCCCGCTCGTCTTTAGCGGGAGTCTGCCATTCGGGTCTTTGCTCACACGGGCATATATCCGCTAGAAGCGTGCGGATATGACACTTCCGTAGTATTCCTCTGAATCCTTCCTCGAATTGCTGCATCCTATTTACAGAAATGGGAAATAGACTATGAAATATGGGTTTTCGAAGACGGTCCAGCTAACCTTCGACCAAACAATCGAAAAAGTCACTTCCGAGCTCAAGAAAGAAGGGTTCGGCGTATTGACGACAATCGACGTAACGGCAACAATGAAGTCAAAACTCAATGTCGACTTTCCCAAATACACCATTTTGGGCGCCTGTAATCCTCCATTCGCTTATGAGTCGTTGCAGGCGGAAGAGGAAATCGGATTGCTTCTCCCTTGTAACGTGATCGTCTATGACAAAGAAGGAAAGATCAACGTTGCGGTTTTCGATCCGATGGTGATGGGAGCACTTATTGATAATCAAAAAATCGGATTGATTGCTCAGAAAGTAAAAGAAAAATTGCAGCGCGTTCTCGCGGCTGTGTAACCGACATTTTTATTGAAGGAGTAACACTATGGCAGAACAATTGACCAAATCAGCTTTCCTCGAAAAGGTCTTTAACTACGAAACAAACAAAGAATGGAAGTTCGAGGGTGAACTTCCCGCCGTCATCGACTTCTGGGCTCCCTGGTGCGGACCGTGCAGAATGGTTGGACCCGTGATCGAAGAGCTCTCCGAGGAGTACAAAGGGAAAGTGAATTTCTATAAGGTCAATACAGACGAGGAGCAGGAATTGGCCGGTGCTTTTGGCATACGAAGCATCCCTTCTCTGCTCTTCATCCCAAAAGATGGAAAGCCGAAGATGGCGGTCGGTGCTTTGCCAAAAGAAGCGCTGAAGGAAGCTATCAAAGAGGAATTACTCGTTACCATCAACTAAGACTCTCGAATGTTTGGCAAACTAAGAACGATGCTGGCGTCTTTTGGATCAAGACCACTCTCGCAACGCAGAGTAGTCTTCGGAATTGTCGGAGCAGCCGGTGGATTCGCCTACTACTACTTCGTGGGCTGTGCAAGCGGAACTTGCCCAATCTCGAGCAATCCGTATTTCAGTACTTCCTACGGTGCGTTTATGGGACTGCTGATACCAACGCGCAAGAAGATTTCCGAAAATCTTTCAGAGATCGATCCACGGTAAACGAGGCGCAGGCACCGAGTTGACTCCCTTGTCTAATTTGATTGGGAAACCAATCGCTGCCAGGATTAGGAATTGATCAGGAAAATGACCATCTTATAACAGCAATTCACAGTACACCGCTTGTAGATTCCTGCTGATGAACCGTACGAGTCCTTCCAAGGTCGCAACGCCATCATTCAGATAAGCTTAGGTTGGCGTACACCTTGCCCGGTAGGTTTTGCCGGGTCGTTACAAATACACGAAAGGATATGTTCCATGGAAACAGGAACTGTCAAATGGTTCAACGCAGCAAAAGGTTTTGGCTTCATTTCACGCACAGGCGGCGACGATGTGTTCGTTCATTTCAATGCGATCACAGCGACCGGCTACAAAAGCTTGAATGAAGGCGACAAGGTGCAGTTCGAAGTCGAAAAAGGCCCCAAAGGCCCGTCGGCAAAGAACGTCTCCATCGCCGAGTAAAACCGGAAACAGGCTGTAACAGAAAACCCTGCTCACAAGGCAGGGTTTTTTGTTTTTACTCCCATTGTGGTCCAATCGCTATTTCTTCTTCGACTGGAGGGCTTCCAGCTCATGCCATCGTAAGTATAGTCGTTCTACTTTTTGTTTCGCGCCGGCAAGATCGGTTGTCAACTGCAAGGTTTTATCCCCGTATTTTTCGTAAAAATCGTCCTCAGAGAATATTGTCTCAATGCGCGTGACCTCCGCCTCGGCGTGAAGGATATCCTGCTCAATGGTCTCGAGCTCTCTCGCTTCCTTCCATTTCAGCTTGTTCGCCGATGCCTTGGGTTTTGTTTCACCTTCCCGTAGTTTCGCTGACGCAGCTTCAGACTCTGCCTCCGCCTTCGCAAAACGCGCATTGCGTTTTTCAATGTAATAGTCGTAGTCGCCTTCACTGAAATGTACGTAGCCATCGCCTTCGAAGGCAAGAATCCCGTTGCAGACTCGGTTCAGAAAATACCGGTCATGGCTCACCGCAATAACACAACCGTCGAACGCAATCAGCGCCTCTTCAAGAACTCGCAATGTGGCCAGATCCAGATCATTGGTCGGTTCGTCGAGGATCAGAAAATTCCCTCCGTTTTTCAGAATCTTCGCCAGAAGAAGACGGCTTCGTTCTCCGCCTGAAAGCTTTTCGACTTTCGTCTTCATTCGATCATCTGCAAACAGGAACCTGCGCAGATAATTCCATACGGTCAGCCGCTGTCCGCCCTTCTCACCGCCGAACATGATCCACTCTCTTCCCTCTCCAATCTCCTCGAGGACCGTGTTCTTGTCGTTGAGTGCGATACGCGATTGGTCGACGTAGTTGAAGACAGTCCTCTCGCCGACTTCCGATTGACCTTCCGTCGGGTCCAACTCTCCGAGGATGATTTTTAACAACGTAGTTTTTCCGAGACCGTTGCGGCCGATTATTCCTAATTTTCTTTTCTTGTCGAATTCGAAATCTACTCCTGTGAATATATTCCTTCCGCCAAGCTCAATCCCGACATTTTTTAAATTGAGAATCTTGGTGCCGAGCGGCGACGCGGGAGGAATAACCAGATCGACCTGTTCTTCCGCTATATGCCCCTTTTTATCTGCCTCTTCAAAGTATTTTGCCAG
>CAZOIM010000140.1:0-10889 GCA_964579855.1 uncultured Ignavibacteriaceae bacterium
CGCACAAAGGCCAAACGGTTCGGGTTTGATGTCAAGGGGCCACTGAACCAGAAAGCCTGGCTACTCGGAATTATTAAATCTCTTCCGAGGTTTGAGCCACTTTGTCCCCCTTGGTTCAAATTCTCCGACTGACCGACCAACTCCTCTTGTGACAAGCAACACCCGATTATCGCACCGACAACAAACTACAAACTTACGTAGTTGTTTCCCCGTGGTGGCCTTCCTATTATTTCCAAGTAGTGTGTGAACTCGCAGAGCCGATGATCTTAGATGCCCGAGAGAATTTCGTTGACGGAGAATATTCACGCGGATGCAAGTCGAAATCAATGCAATATATATGCAGCAAACAATTAACCATTCACAGTTGGGAGGGTAACAAGATGAAATTCGTTACAAATGTAAGATCGTTCGCAGTCGTACTCGGTCTGTTGGCAGCCTTTTCCGCGACCGCATTTGCGCAGATCCCCAACCCTGGGTTCGAAACGTGGTCGTTAGGGGTACCTGCGGGATGGACGACAAACAATGCTCTGGGAGTCGACACAACCGTTGTGAGAACAACAGACGTTCATTCCGGAACATATGCTGCGCAGGGAATTGTCACCTCTCTTGTCGGTGTCACCATTCCGCCAACCCTGTCGGTCCTTTTTCCGTGGACAACCCGGTCAGCGACGTTCAGCGGATACTACAAATATTCCCCCGTAGGCGGCGATACGTTGATGATCGCTGCCGTGCTCGCCGGAAGCAGTACTGCCGTCGCAGCCGGAATAATGAAGACCACCGTAGCAAAGTCGGCGTACACTCAGTTCTCCATTACGCTGCAATATCTAAACTCAGCCACACCCGACTCGGGCGGAGTCTACTTCGCGATTATACCCGCAACCGGGTCTACATTGGCTCATGCAGGTTCGACATTCAAAATTGACGACATTGCATTTGCAGGTGCCACGGGTGTTGAGTCAGCGGTCGGACAGACCCCAAAATCGTATACTCTCCATCAAAACTACCCCAATCCGTTCAATCCGACAACGCTCATCAATTACGAGTTGCCGATTGCAAGTCAAGTCAATCTGAAGGTCTATGACGTGCTTGGACGGGAGGTTGCAACGTTGGTGGACGGGCGTGAGGATGCTGGAGTCCATCAAGTCAAGTTCGACGCGTCGCGATTGACGAGCGGGATCTACTTCTACCAACTGCAGGCCGGAACTTTTGTCGCCTCGAGGAAGTTAGTTCTGCTAAGATAGACGTTGTCAACCCTTGACCGTAGGGCCATGGTCCAGCGTCGTTGTGAATTTCATAATGAGAGCAGAACGACGATGAGAAAATGCGTGTTGCTTTTGACGCTGGTATTCCTGCCGTGGTTTCTTGACGCACAAAGTTCGGACAGCGTCAGTGTGACATTTCGTCTTGATGATCCACATCGTTCCTACGTCAGGGTGTTCGTCCCGGGGGTTTTTAACAACTGGGGGCCCCAGCTGAGCGACGGCACAATCACGCCGGATGCGCCGTCGCTGATGTCGTTTGATTCCCTGGGAGGATTCTGGAAGAAACAAGTGTGGTTGCACGTAGGCCTATCCTATGCCTACAAGTTCTTCTATTATAACAATCAATCCGGATCAGAGTTTACCTGGATTCAAGATCCGTTGAATTTCGCAACCGACAGCTCCCAGTTCAACAACTCTCTCCTCAACGTCTCCGATCCAATGGTGTTCGAGGTTGCGCGCAAAGCGGACACGACGGGATTTATCCGCGGAGTCATGGCGGGAATCTTTTCGTCGTCCTCAATCGCATCCATCAACGTCTTTGCCGACTCTGATTTGTTCTCCGGTTTGGGTTCGTATAACGCATCGACGGGCCTGCTGAATCTTGACTTCGGCAGATCGTATGACACAACGCAGTTGTCGCTCCACATTTCCGCAACGAACGTCCAAGGCAAGAACGGATCCTGGTCCAGACTCTACGCTCCCGAGAACTGGGAAAACGAAGTCTTCTACCAAATCTTTCCCAGGAGCTTTCGTGATAGTAATGGCGATGGCATCGGTGACTTCAACGGCATCGCGCAGAAGCTCGATTATCTTCAGGCTCTCGGGGTAACGGCGGTATGGTTGAACCCGATCACGCGTTCCCACGCCTATCACAATTATTTTTCGGACGATTTCGATTCGACAGACACCAACTTCGGATCGAACGTGGACTTCACCAACCTCGTAAAAGCCCTCCATGCCCGCGGCATGAAGATTTTTATCGACATGGAAACGCAGTACATTTCGCGGCACCATCTCTGGTATCTTAATTCCTCTATGAACCCCTCATCGGCATACGGCCCATATATTGTCTATAGGGGAGCCGGCAACACGATACCCGACACGTTGTCCTTTTTGGGCTACGATGGACAGTGGCTCACCAATATGGTATTGAATTTGCGATCCCCAGGACTCCTCTCCTACGAAAAGCGAATGTACGCTTCGTGGGTCGACCCCAATGGCGACGGGAAGTTCGACGACGGCGTGGACGGGTTCCGGCTCGACCACTTTATGGATAACCTGGACGGCAACGGCGAAAACCCTCATATGTTCAACGATTTTTGGAAGCCGTTGTTCGACACGCTGCGAGGCATCAACCCCCGCCTCTTCTTCCTGGCCGAACAAGCCGATTGGGGAATCGGCTCGAATGAACTCACCAACGGAAATACCGACGGAGTTTTTGCCATACCGCTTCAGATGGACATTCGTTCCTTCGATAAGAACACCATTCTTGACGGGATTACTCAAACCCTTGCCGGTACGCCAGCGGGAAAATTCCAGTTCACAATCATCGAGAACCACGACATGAACAGGTTTGCTTCGGTCGTGGGAAGCGACCCGGGGAAGCTTCGGATCGGTGCGGCTCTTCTGCTTTCGCTGAAGGGCGTTCCCTGCCTGTATTACGGACAGGAGATTGGCATGCGTGGAGTGGGACAAAACTGGGATGGCGGCGATAGTGGTGATATCCCAAAGCGCGAAGCATTCAAGTGGAACAGGATCGTTTCAAGTCCTGGTATGGCGCTTTGGTATAAAAATACGGGACCGTGGTGGACGGCCACTTCACTACACGACAGCGATGGCACTTCGTTGGAGGAACAGCAGGCCGATAGCGCTTCGCTGTGGTATTACTATCAAAAGCTGATAGGCATACGAAAGGGCTCAATAGCCCTCCGCGTGGGAAGTTATACGACCGTCAATACGACGAATGCTAATGTGTTGGCCTTTGTCCGTTCATACAATGCCGACACAACACATCAGAACATCGCAGTAGCAGTCAACTTGTCGAATACTGCTCAGAGTGCAAACCTCGATTTTACTTCCACACCGGTTCAAGCTGCCGACCACCAGATGCTGGATATGATGAGATCTCAATCCTTCGCGCCTCTGTCAATCTCAAATATCTCTTCCTACCCGCTTTCAATCCCGCCCTATGGCGTTTCCATCATTGATATACGGCCGCCGACGGTTCTCAGCAATGCAAAGAATGCGAAGGATGCGTTGCCAAAAGCGTATCGATTGGAACAGAATTATCCCAATCCGTTCAACCCAACAACAGTTATCGAATATGACTTACCCATTGCCGGTAGAATCAGTCTGAAAGTCTTCGATTTGCTTGGACGGGAGATTGCCACACTGGTAGTCGGACGGATGGAAGCGGGAGTGCATCAGGTTACGTTCGACGCGTCTCGATTGACGAGCGGGGTCTACTTCTACAAGCTACAGGCAGGATCGTTTGTCGCCTCGAAAAAGCTCGTGTTGCTGAAATGAGCCGGGGAAGAGGGAACAGTTTTGATCGAATGTCTGTTCAATGAAACGATTACGTCCACCTCGGGGTCCAGTTTTGCCGACCCGCGGAATTCAAACACCATTCTTTGAAAGGCAGTTCATGAAAAGACTTGTTCTTGCGTTCACGATGCTCCTGATATCGACCACCCTGTTCTCGCAGCAGTTCAAATTCCCCGACAAGCCGAAGAATTCCACTGTTCTTCCCAAGAACATCACGGCAAAGGAACTAGGAGCCACCATGCGGGGATTTACAGGAGCCCTCGGTGTCCGCTGTTCATACTGTCACGTCGGGAAAGAAGGAATGGATTTGAAGGATTTCGATTTTTCCTCCGATGACAAACCTGCGAAGGCTAAGGCACGCACCATGATCAAGATGGTCGAGGCGGTGAACACGCAATATCTTTCGCAACTCAGCAAGGAAAGCTCCAACGGCATCCAGGTTTCCTGCGTCACGTGTCACCACGGCGTCCCGGTTCCCATGGCGCTCGAAGATGTCCTGAAGAAGACGTTCGACCAGAGTGGACTCGATTCCACGGTCAGGCAATACCGTGCCCTGCGGGAAAAATATTACGGAGCAAATGCCTACAATTTCAAAGAAGGGACGCTCCTCCGTCTTGCGGACAAGATTTTCGAAGACTCGACGAAACGTTCAGCGGCGTTCGAAATCGTGCGACTCAATATCGAGATGTACCCGTCGTTCCCTTTCTCGTATGCGCACCTCGGGAGCTGGTATGACGACATGAAGAATGTCCCGCTGGCAATTGAGAATTACAAAAAGGCGTTGTCATTCATTCCGGAAAACGAGTTTCTGAAGAAACGGATAGCGGAACTCGAAGGAAAGTAGAAATTCAGACGAAGGATTCTGGCCCAGATGCTGTTATCTTGTCTGGGCCTTTTGACTTTTTTGGGACGGGTGAACAGCCTTCGTCCGCGCGCCAACAGAGATTGCAGAAAAAGATGCGAATTTCTTCGATTATGCGAGCGGGACACGAAATTGTCAAATCTGAACATTGGAAATAAGGTGCTTGATATTCTCAATAGACTTCGCCAAATTTGTTACACCACTTCTACCGGGGATCCTTCATAATCCATTGCGTTTGAGTTTTGTTGCTTCCTTGTGATCCTGGAATCAATGGGACAATAGGCAATGGTTCGTTATTTAACCTGCCCATCATTCAAAGTTCAATTGATCATTCGTCGAACCAAGGTTGTTGACGCTTGACATCCCCCATTGAGTTGTCCGTCAGGGGCAGTCGGGCCAATAGCATTGGTGATTTCGAAAGAACGAGCATTTAGTATTCAATCCGCCATTCAAGGTCATTCGGAGATTCTTTGCGGAATTTGTTACTGCGGTTGAAGCTTCTCTAATCGCTCAATAACAATATTCGTTCAACTTCTCAAAGGAGTACTCCGATGAAAAAGTCAATGCTTGTTCTCGCAGTTTTTCTGTCTTTACTTTCTTGCAGGAAGAGTGGAATGAATCCGATTGAGCCACCTGTGGTGCAAGAAAAAGTCGCAGACTACTTTCCAATGACAGACGGCAGCTACTGGATTTATCGACAATATAACGCAGATAGTTCTCTTATCTTCAGCGAGTCCAATGATTTTGACAGCGTGGCGATTGATAAAGACACATTGATACGCGGAATTTTGTATAAGAAAATCAGTTCCTCGTTCTTAGGTCCCGTCTTTATGCGGGATTCTTCCGGTTACCTGATTAATGATTGGGGCGCAAAGTTCTTCACTGTGAACAAGGACACTTCAGTACTCAGGATAGAATATCCAATTGCTCCAGACAGTTCGCTAGTCCTCACCGCAGTGATGCAGAATTCCGATTCAATCTCGGTTGTCCCCGCAGGACAGTTCATGGCCAAATATGTCCTGGGAACACTGACTTCAATTGGTCTGACGTCAGCTTGGAGTGGTCAAAGAAACCTATTTAATTCGTATTCGAAAAATGTGGGCAAAGTTTGCAGAAGATTGGCGTGGGCCTATCAGGGGACATACATTGAAGAGCGACTTGTAAGATATCGAGTTGTAGGAAATCAGACACCGTAACATCAACTCAGACCGATGAGAGCAAAACGCGAAGGACGACTTTCGTTGACGTCTCAAGGGTCGATTCGCTGACAAACGCTTGCGAAAAGTCTTGCTGTGCCCGAGTTTAGAACAAGCTCGGGCGTTTTATTTGCCTTGGGATAAATGCGTTTGAAGGATGAAAAAACGAAGAAGTCCGAAATGCCGGGGTTGATATCTTCCGAAAAGCCTACACGCCCTTCAAGTAACGCTCCGCGAGACCCCGGTCTGTAAAGAGCGACATATTGACGCCGGCATTTTGTGCGGCAAGTACGACAAAATCGTGAGAGCGATCATTCGGATCGACAAGAATTGCCGCCCGCGCCGCCCGATCAATTCCGGTCCCCTTCATATCCTCGTTCGCAAATGTGAAATTATTCGAAACGGTGTCGGTGTTCTGTGACTCCGTCAAGTCGACAAGATAATTTCGGATCCCGAGCGATTTTCCCAACGCGTGCGCCTCAAGATTATACCCCATCGACGATTGACGGGTAATCGTACCCGTGACCTTGAGGATGATATAAGTTCTGCAGGGGGATACGGTTATGTTATGAGCCATGATGAAAGTTTCAATTGGTATTATCGAAAGTTCACGTCAATTCCGCTACTCCTGCCAATCTCGAGTTCCAAGTTGTGCCTACATAGGGGGTAAAGCGGTAATAGCGTGGTAAGTAATACGAAGTAATGTTGAAAGTGTTTCTGTACGATATTTTGGAGTCAATCCAAAGCCGGTCTGTCATTTCTGCAATTACGCCTGAATTCCGTTATGACTTTCTCAAAACAAAGACTGTCACCTCCGAACGAGCCCCGAGGCGTACCGGCGGACCCCAATACCCTGTTCCCTTGCTCACATAAACCAGCCCCTCGTTCCATTGGTGCAATCCTTTGATGAAGGGCTGTCCAAGGGTTGCAAACCAATTCCAAGGAATGAACTGTCCTCCGTGAGTGTGCCCGTTCATCGTGAAATCGATTTTGAGATCTCCGAACTGATACAGAGAACGGGGTTGGTGAGCCATCATAATCTTTATCTCGTCGTTCGAGACTCCTTCGACTGCTTTGTGAGGATCGGATGCCTGGTCTTTGTAAAACTGTCCGGCGGTATAATCGGTAACTCCAGCCAGGACGATCGTTGATCCGTTCTTCTCGATCTTCCGATGTTCGTTCATCAGCACGTCGAACCCGAGAACCCGCGCGTGCTCGATCCAGGGAATGGCGCCTGAATAGTATTCGTGGTTACCGGTAGTGAAGAATTTCCCGAATGGAGCCTGTAAATCGGCAAACGGTGCAACAGTACTTTCGAGACCTGAGACCGACCCGTCCACCATATCGCCAACAAAGGCGATAAGGTCCGGCGATTGCTTCTGCACCTCTTCCACCACTTTTTCTATCCAATCGCGATCAACGGTAAGTCCAGCGTGGATGTCGCAGATCTGGATAATCTTAAATCCATCGAAAGTCTGCGGTAGGCGTGGAATCGGAATATCCAAGATTACGAGGCCCGGAGTCTTCCTTGCTTCGTAGATGCCATACGAAGTCGCCACTGCCGCTGCACCGATAACGCCAAGGTTCAGCGATTGGAGCAAAAACTGTCTTCGCGATGGATCGGGTTCATTGTTGGTAGACGATAACAGATTCGAAATTTTCTTTCCAATCCACGCAAGGAACCAGAGGAAATCCCGTGCTAGCAGAATGAAGAAGACGAAGGAGAGGAACCCCAGTCCGACATAGATAACCCACGATACGAAGCGAGGAGATGTCCGGCCAAATTGCCGGATAAGGGCAGTGAAGATTATCGGAAAGACGAAAAACAGAATCAGACCGGTCCATGCAGCGATATTCCACGGCTTGCGAAGGCGCGAGGTCCGTATGAGCCGCCGGCCGATAAATGTCACACCCAGGGACAGGGCGACAACAACAATAAGGATCCAGGGAATTACCATCGCGCTTTTTGAGGAGTCTTTATTATTTCGGCGTTGCCATCGAACTACATTGCATGAACGTTCCCTAGATAATAGAGAAAATGACGTTCATATTCCTTTTGTGCAATATCGCGCAAACCTTCATCAGGACATCGAGGCACGAATCGAAACGCATTAACAGAATATATGACAATGTAAGATGCCAACAAGTTCCGGGGGGTTGCGCAAAAAAATGTGGGCTTCTGTGCGCTATCTCAAATCGTTCTCACTAGTGAGAATTGTCGCCCTTGTTCACATTGACATTGATGCATCGTTCATCTAACTTTTGCCAGAAACAAACGTGGGTCTCGGGGGATGGGACTCGTGAAGACAGGTTGTGAACAGGAAAGCCTCCAGATTCGCATTGCGAAGATGGAGGCTTTTTTCGTTTCTGTCAATGACGAACCATGAGACCATGTTTCAAATATGGAATGAAAGAAAAATCGAAATCATCGAGGAATATTCGCGATAAACTTACAAACAACGGAGGGTAAAATGGATCAGGCCCAATACAAGGCTTTTGTTGATATCTGCAAATCTCTGATACGAATTCTTATTTACATTCTGGCGGTATTGGTGGGCGGACTTTGCTACGCCATCGGAAGATTCGAACATCTCTCCGGATTCTGGCTGTTCCTGTATCCCACTATCTTTGTTGTAATTGTGTTATCAGAGCTTCACGTCGCCAGCAAGAAGGAGGAAGTTGGGCCGCAAGCATAATTCATCACGCTGCTCCAAAGTGGTGAGAGAACTGCGTTAAGCATCTCCGGATTCCTCTCCGTAGAGCTTTGCGATATCCCGACTCGGGGCTGAGCTAGTTCTGTTTCTAAATTACCCAAGTTCTCTGCAGTGCTTCGACCTTCAGTTGCCTGTAATGTCTACCACGTCCCCGGCGAGTAAGGGAACGAAAGGCTCTTATAATATTCCAACGTCCTGTCGGGTTTTTCAAGAGCATCGGGGATCCGGATTTTGCAAAAAGTCTGAAAGTAAAGCACACAAGCATTCCGCCACCATACCGCGTCTTCCTCTTGAATCTTGAGAAGCATCTGCTCGGTGCGCCACCGCTCGTCGTCTATTCTACCTTGTAGAGAATTCCAGGACCGCTGCATACTGCGGACGCTGTCGACGCCGGCGTAGTAGTGATAGCAAATCTCATCCCAGAGCGTCTTGCCCGATTTCATCTTGTAGTCCCAAGGAACGTGGTGAAACCACAGAAGTTGTTCCGGCGGGCATTCTGCGAGTGAAGCAAACTGGTCGGACAACGGCGGATGATACTGGCTAACCGCATCGCTCCCGGCCTTCGTCCTGTCAAAACCAATTCCGAGGCTGTCCGCTCTGTGGTAGTAGGTAGAATTCCAGTCAGGGTGTGGTGAATAGTCAATCCACGGACCTGGACCATAATGATGGTCGTATCCGAATATCATGTTGAGGCCGAGAGGGTCCATGTAATTCACGACCGTCTCCCGTGAAGGCATCATAATGTTTTTCACGGTTCCCGCGACCTTGCTGTCATTGGAAAACGTCATTGTAATCCATTCTTCTGCAATTTCCCCGGAAGAGAGATTGTGATTCCATGCGAGACGACCAAAAGCGTACCAGCTCGATTGACCGAAGATGTTCCCCGTCCAATCCTGATCTGCACCTATGTTGGAGACTCCCGCAATACCGGTAAGGGTGTGATTGTCGAGAGAACCGTCAATGACGTTGGCGACGGTCGATCCCTTTCCCTTAGCATACGTTTCTGACTCGAGGGTTTCTTTGAACAACGGTGCGAGATACACTGTGCCCGTCCCCTGGCCGAGATATTCCATGGTGATCTGAAATTCCATCATCATATTTGTTTTCGGCATTGCTCCAAACAGCGGGCTGAACGGCTCTCGCGGCTGAAAGTCGAGCGGACCGTTCTTGACCTGAAGCAAAACATTGTCGGCAAACTTCCCATCGAGCGGTGTGAATTCTTCATACGCCTGTTTGGCGCGGTCTTTGGCGTCATACGAGTAAACAAAGGCCCTCCACATCAGGATGCCGCCGTGTGGTTTCAGTGCTTCGGCGAGGACTTCGGCGCCTTCGGCCTGTGTCCGGCCATAGTCGCGCGGACCGGGCTGGCCTTCTGAATTTGCTTTGACGAGAAATCCTCCAAAGTCAGGGATGATCGAATAGATTTCGTCGGTCTTTTTCTTCCACCATTCCTGGACCTCGGCGTTCAGGGGATCGGCACTTTTCAGTTTTCCGAGGAGGATCGGTGCATCAAAATTTGCACATAGGTAGAGTTTGATACCGTACGGACGGAAGACGTCCGCCAAAGCTGCGGCTTTGAGCAGGTATGGTCGGGTGATGATGAGTGGATCAGCGTTCACATTATTCATGACCGCTCCGTTGATTCCGATGGAAGCATTGGCGCGGGCATAATCCGTATAACGTAGCTTGACATAGATGGGAAGCGTATGCCAGTCCCAGATGGAAAATCCTGCGTAACCGCGTTCGACTGTCCCGTTGAGGTTATCCCAATGGTCCAGCGTCCGGATTTTGATTCTGGGATACGAGACAACATCGAGGTTGGCAATGTCGTGATGTGTTTGAATCAATCGCAGAAAATGAAAGACTCCGTAGAGCACGCCGATGTCGGTGTTCGCCGTAATGATGGTCGCATTGCTTCCGTTAATCTTGCGGGTGAGAACAAGAAATCCCTCTGAACCAACCTTCTGAAGTTCGCTGTTGAGATTGAGAGCAGACAGAACTTGCGAATTTTGGTATGTGGAGGCTATCAACATTCCCCTACCGGAGAGAGTTTCTGTTTCCGGGATGTTCAATCCAAGCAGGCCGTCCAGTCCAATCTGCAACTCGTGTCTCGCAGCCGTCATTGTCGGGGAATTCCCCTCGACTTTCCACATTTTGATCAGCGTTCTATATTCCTTGAGCATTTGAGGGTTTGAAACCACATCGTATCGAAGCCATAGCCGATATCCATCCTCCGCATTCGCGGAAGAAATGCAGGCAAAGAGAGAAAAAATTCCGGCGATTGCGACAACTAGTTTCTTCATTGTTCACC
>CAZOIM010000141.1:0-10886 GCA_964579855.1 uncultured Ignavibacteriaceae bacterium
GCCTTTATCAAAATCTCCTTGATATTGACAGCAGATTGACAGCGCTCCGTCGTGAATTCGTAGGCGATGAAGTGGCTGCCCGATACAATGAGAATGGCCCGCCAAACCTTCTCGGATACGTTGATGCAATGACTCAGGGATTTTGGTCCTCGACGGCCTCTCCCACGGGAACGGAACAAAAAGCCTACGATATAGCAGTGGAAAAGTTCTCCGGATTGTATGGCTCACTGCGTCAAATTGTTGAATCGGAATTACCGAAGCTGGACAAGCAGCTCGATCAACTTGGTGCCCCTTGGACACCCGGGCGGTTTCCGGATTGGAAGAAAGAATGAACAAACAGTGCTCTGGAGATCTGATTGCCCAGTATGGCTGAACAAGAGAATATTTCTCTCGCTGACCGGTTATCGGCCTATTTAAGGAAAGGGGTTATCAGCCCGAGATTGCTGAAATTTGGCGCCGTCGGATTGACCGGAATCGGCGTCAACATGGGCTCTTTGTATCTGCTAACCGAATTCGGCAAGATTCCTTATTTTGTTGGGAGCCTGGTGGCTATTGAATTGTCAATCCTCTCAAATTTCTGGATGAACCACCTCTGGACTTGGAGGGACAGGTCGGGAGTTGGGACACTCTGGACAAAGCTTTGGCGCTATCACGTCGGAGCTGGAATTACAGCTTTACTCGGCAATTATTTGATACTGATCGGCCTTACGGAATTGTTCCGCATCAATTATTTGATCTCGAATTTTATCGGGATTGCTGTCGGTACATTCAGCAACTATGTGATCAATGATGTCTGGACTTTCAAAAAACAGACTTCATCCCGTCTCAAATCACTTTGAATGACTCAACAACGACAATGATGCATTCACTCAAACGTCTTTGGAACGACCGCACGCTTTTGGTAATTATTCTTATCGCATTGCTTCCGCGCCTCGTTGCTGTGATGTATTCAAAAGGTTACGCCATGCACGACGATCATTTTGGCCCCATCGAACCGCCATTTATCGTCATGCATTATCAAACGGCGTGGACGGACCGGGGAGGGGTCTTCGGTCAAAGTTTCGTTTACCCTGCCCTTCACTATGGACTCTTCAATGCATTGGATGCAATCGGAATAGAGGATCCCCAAACAACGATGTATATCGTACGCTTTATTCACGCGGTCTATTCGTTGCTTATTGTCTTCTTCGGATTCAAGATTGCGGAGGTTCTGAGCACTCGCGAAATCGCCAGGAAGGTGGGTCTATTGCTTGCGCTGTTCTGGGCTTTGCCGTTTCTCAGTGTCAGAGGGCTCATTGAAGTTGTGTGCATTCCTCCACTGATGGCCGGTTGCTACTACATACTGATTTCAGAACAGCGCCGCAGGAACGCATTTATTGGCGGCCTCTGCTTTGGCCTGGCGTTTGTCTTCCGATATCAAACCCTTCCTTTTACGGGGACATTGGGGCTGATACTCCTATTTCAGAAAAGAGTGAAGGATGCCATATTTGTGGCGGGTGGATTTCTGTTGTCCGCTGTCCTCATACAAGGAACCATGGATACGTTCGCATGGGGATATCCGTTCGCTTCGTTCATTGAATATGTGCGGTACAATTCGACTCATAGTCTGGACTACACGACAGGGCCGTGGTACAACTATACGCTTTTGGTTCTCGGCGCCTTGATTCCACCCGTAAGCTTCTTTCTTCTTTACGGGCTGTTCAGGAACTGGCGGAAGACATTTCTGCTTCTCATTCCTATTGTGGTCTTTTTCATTTTGCACTCGAGCTTTCCCAACAAGCAGGAACGTTTTGTCCTTCCTGTAATACCTCTCATCCTTGTCCTGAGTGTAATCGGTTGGGAAGAGCATGCTAAGAGTTCTGTGTTTTGGTTGCGGCATCAAGCCGCGCAGAAAAGGTTGTGGATCTGGTTCTGGATCGTCAATCTGGCGTTGCTCATCCCCTTTACGACATACTACTGTAAGAAGACCAGAGTTGAATCGTTGTACTCGCTATACGGAAAACCTGTTACCGCATTGTTTCAAGCGGGGGGGAAAGACGGCATTACCCAACCCCCGTTCTTCTACTGCGGAAAATACCCGATTCCGATGGTCGACATCAGTGGAGACCAGAAACTCAAGGAAGTTGCCTCAAGACTTGCCACGTCATCGGAACATCCGAACTATATGCTACTGTACGGGACAGATGACTACGATCACCGACTGCAACAAATCGAAAGTCAGCTTCACATCAAAGCAGAACTGGAACACAGGTTCGATCCGAGTCTTCTTGACTATGTGTTCTACCGCCTCAACCCCAGGCACAATAAGAACGAGACCATATTCGTGTTCAAGGTGTCGTACCAATGATCGAAGATATGCGGTATACCTGTCTTTTCCCAATCCTTATCGTACATTGACGCGCTCACTCCCAAAGTTTTTCAGATCATCGTATTGAATATGAATTCACACACTAACTATGATATCGTCATTGTAGGTGCGGGTCCTGCAGGCCTTGCTTGCGCACTTGAGGCGCAGAAACAAGGCTTTAGGCATCTTGTGCTTGATAGCGGTTCAATAGTAGATGCAATTCGCCGTTTTCCGGTAAACCTATCTTTCTTCTCGACCCCGGAGCTGCTGGAAATCGGCAATGTGCCATTTATCGTACCGACGTTTAGGCCGACGAGGTCAGATATTGTCCGCTATTATCACAGGGTTGCCAAGGACTTTGGCCTGAACATACAGTCTGGTGTCAAAGTGACTTCAGTCGAGAAACGAGATCACTCTTTTGAAGTTGTCACCGATGGCGGTCGTTACGATTGCAGCAACGTTGTCTTTGCGACGGGTTATTTTGACAATCCAAATCCCTTTGAGGTTCCCGGAAGTATTCTGCCCAAGGTGCTTCGATATTATACGGAGCCTTATCTCTATTCCGGAAAAAAGGTGGCCGTGGTAGGTGGTAAGAATTCAGCGGTTGAAATAGCACTTGAGCTTTTCAGAAATGGATCGACGGTGACGCTCATTCATCGAGGTCCAAAGCTTAGCGAAGGCGTGAAATATTGGATCCTTCCCGACATTGAAAATCGAATCAAAGCAGGCGAAATCGCAGCGTTCTTCGAAACCAGGGTGAGTGAAATACGACCTTCAGAATTGATTCTCGAAGGAAAACACGCCGGACCAATTCCTAATGATTATGTCTTTGTCATGATCGGCTATCGTCCCGACAACAGGTTGTTGGAACAGTTGGGAGTGTTGATTGATCCCACAAGTGCAGCACCCTCACACGATCCTAACTCCATGGAGACGAATATTCAAGGTGTCTACGTTGCAGGATCCATAGCAGCGGGAAGATTCAACAATAAAATCTTCATTGAAAACGGAAGGTCGCATGGCGCGTTGATCGTACGCTCGATGAGCAAAAAATGATTGTTTATAGGGCCTGTTTTTCGTAAATTTGAAGACTTCATAGTCAGAATTCCCCAGCAAAAACAGAGTTGAAAGGTGTTGAATGAAAGAAGGAACAATTGTCCAAATCATCGGACCAGTCGTAGATATTGATTTTCCGGGCGGCGATCTTCCATCCATTCTCAATGCTATTCGAATTCCCAGGACTAACGTCGAAGGTGTCAAAGAAGACCTGATCGTCGAAGTGCAGCAACAACTTGGCGAGAACAGGGTCCGCACAGTCGCGATGGATTCGACGGATGGCCTCGTTCGGGGCACGAAAGCCATCGATACGGGTGCACCGATTACAGTTCCGGTCGGTCCAAAAGTGCTCGGTCGCCTGATCAATGTGATTGGCAACGGCATTGATGGTCTTGGGCCAATTGAAGCTGCAAAGCACTATCCGATTCACCGACCCTCGCCGAGCTTCGACCAACTTATTACTAAAAAAGAGATGTTCGAGACCGGCATAAAAGTCGTTGATTTGCTCGAACCGTACACCAAGGGGGGCAAAACAGGACTCTTCGGTGGAGCTGGTGTAGGCAAAACAGTCATTATCCAGGAGTTGATCCACAATATTGCGACGCACCACGGTGGATACTCGGTATTTGCCGGAGTCGGAGAGCGGACACGAGAGGGAAATGATCTGTGGGTGGAAATGAAAGAATCAGGAGTGCTGGAAAAAACAGCGCTCATTTTTGGTCAAATGAACGAACCTCCCGGTGCCCGCCAGCGAGTCGGCCTGACCGCACTGACAATGGCCGAATATTTTCGAGACGAGGAAGGGAAAGATGTTCTTCTCTTCATTGACAATATTTTCCGTTTCGTTCAAGCCGGATCTGAAGTATCTGCGCTTCTGGGACGCATGCCGTCTGCCGTTGGCTACCAACCCACGCTCGGAACCGAGATGGGTGAGCTACAGGAGAGGATTACTTCTACGAAGAAAGGTTCGATAACCTCCGTGCAGGCTATTTATGTCCCCGCTGATGACCTGACTGACCCGGCGCCGGCAACGACGTTTTCCCACCTTGATGCAACCACCGTTCTGAGCAGACAAATATCCGATATGGGAATTTATCCCGCAGTCGATCCGCTGGATTCCACTTCACGTATCCTTGAACCGGGTGTCGTGGGTAATGAACATTACGATGTGGCCAAAAAAGTTAAGGAAATTCTGCAAACATACAAAGATCTGCAAGATATCATCAATATCCTCGGCATGGACGAACTTTCTGACGAAGACAAAATGACTGTGGGAAGGGCGCGGAAAATTCAGAAGTTTCTTTCACAACCATTCTTTGTTGCCGAACAGTTTACCGGAATCTCGGGTAAGTACGTCAAGCTCGAGGATACGATTCGAGGGTTCAAAGGTATCATCGAGGGAAAGTATGACGACCTTCCGGAAAATGCGTTTCTCTACGTTGGGACAATTGAAGAAGCCGTCGAACAGGCGAAGAAACTCCAGGCGGCATAGCAACTATGACAGGGAAGGAATTCGATCTCGAAATCGTCACCCCCAAGCGGGTGGTATTCAACGCCCCGGTTGAGAGTTTCAGCGCCCCCGGGGAAGACGGTGGATTTCAAGTACTGCATAGCCACGCTCCATTACTTTCGAATCTCACTATCGGCGCAGTGAAAGTTATTGACGCAGAAGGCAAGGAAATCCATTATGCCACAAGCGGTGGATTTGTCGAAGTCCGAAACAACAGAGTGGTGATGCTTGCCGAAACAGCCGAACGCTCCGACGAAATTGACGTTGAACGGGCCAAGTTATCAGTAGCCAGAGCTTTGGAGAGAATCTCAGCCAAACACACCGGTGTTGATGTCGAGCGTGCACGAACGTCTCTGCTCAGGGCGCGCAATCGACTCAAAGTGAGTGGAATGCACTAACCTGGAAAACCCACAAAGAACACTTTGTGGGTTTCTTGCTTATAGTCGACTTCGTTGACAATCAGTGCCATAACAGCTATATTCTCGACACCATTCCTAGAAAAACCCATTGGTTCGCCGAAAAAATAAACTCTTGCTTCCTACCCGACCGAGTCGAGCGGAGGTCGATCTCTCAGCCATAGCCTACAATCTGGCGGGAATTCGGAAAAAAGTCGGCGATGCATCAAAAATCCTGGCAGTCGTCAAAGCAAACGCTTATGGCCACGGCGATGTAACCGTGTCTCGCTACATCGAAAAGAAATATGCCGACTACTTCGGCGTCGCAATCGTCGAGGAAGGAATCACCCTTCGCACGGCGGGCATCACCAAACCAATCCTGGTCTTCACACTTCCGGTAAAAAATCAAATCGACCCGTTCTTTGATTTTGGGCTCGAAGCTACTATTAGTTCGATTGAAGATGCCGAAAACCTGGAACGGGTTGCACGACGGCGAAAACAGACCATTTTCGTTCATCTCAAGATTGACACCGGGATGAACAGGATCGGCATAAAAGCCAAGGAATTGGAGACCTTTCTCGCGGCGCTCGCGTCCCTACGCCGGATTGAAATCAAAGGAGTCTATACTCACTTTGCGACTGCGGAAGAAAAAGACAAGTCGTTCACACTGAAGCAATTTCAGCTTTTCCAGAACTCAATTCAAAGCCTTCGTTACCACGGCGTCGAACCTGACGTCATTCATTGTGCGAACAGCGCTGCCATTCTCGATCTTCCGCAAACGTATTGTACCATGGTCCGACCAGGGATATCGATGTACGGCTACTACCCATCGAGAGAATCTTCGCGCTCAGTCTCGCTGAGACCTGCGATGTCGGTCACGACCAGTGTCTCGCTGGTAAAATCAATCGATGCCGGCGAAAGCGTGAGTTACGGAAGAAGATTCATTGCAAACAAACGGACGAAGATTGCGACGTTACCCATCGGCTATGGAGACGGTTACAGCCGCCTGCTCACAGGAAAATCCGTTGTGTTGATTCATGGTGCGCGCTTTCCAGTCGTGGGGACAATTTGTATGGATATGATGATGGTGAATGTCGGAGATGCGGACGTAGCTCCGGGCGACAAGGCTATTCTATTGGGAAAGGAGAACGGGCAAGAAATCAACTGTTGGGACCTGGCAGAACGTATCGGGACAATACCCTATGAGTTGCTTTGCGGTTTTTCAGCGAGGATTCCACGAACTTATGTAAAGTGACAAGACCATGGATCGAAATCAACAATACCTGACGACGCTTCTCGAAAAGGTGCCGAAGTGGGAATTATCAGATTCCCAGCATCAGGATGCATTTGACAGGATCAAGACAAGCCTCGCCAACGCGCCTGACCTGCAAAACCAACTCAAAGACTTGTACAAGGTGTCGGACTTTTCCGAATTCGCACTGGGGTTGATGTGGATTGTCAATCAAATTGAGCGTGATCCTTCAAAACTCGAGTCAAGCCTGGAAGAAGAAGGTTTCGTCCTCAACTTGCTTAAACAGGCCTTTGGCGGATCATCGGGAGAGTCATCTCCATCCAAACAAGCATTTGGATTTGATGCTCCACAGCCTTCGATGATTGACCCTCTTCCTGCATCAGATTCTCCAACTATCAGTCCGGCATCGCAGACGAGTGAGCTGTCCGGATCTTTCCAGCAAGAGAGTACCGGCGGTAGTGAGACAGAATTTTCAACCACACTTGAAAAACTTCTCGAAGCGGTTCAAAGCGGGTCTGAAGAACGCACCATACTGCTTGATGAACTGACGAGGCAAGCTGAAGGAATTGTCGCCGCCACGGCATCAGACAATGATTTCAGGACCTTTTGCGGCTACTTGATGGAGTTTTTGAGATATGTGTCGGCCAATCAACTGTTCGATGACATAAGGGTCATGAATCTCATTTCCAACGTCTATGATCCCTTCTCCCAGTGGGCGAAGACCGACGCAGGCTCACGTTCTGGTATGCTGGAACAGTCAATTGAAATGCTTCGAGATTTCAAAGCGCTCTTTGAATAAGGGTTGAATCATGTCAAATATGTATGCTGTGATTATGGCGGGGGGTGTTGGGTCACGATTTTGGCCAAGAAGTCGGGAACGGTCTCCAAAGCAGTTTCTCGAAATCGTTGGTTCTGGCACGATGATACAGAATACCGTGACGAGGATTCAGAGCATTGTTCCAGCGATGAACACGTTCGTGGTGACAAACAAATTGCAGGAGGAGTTGACCTACAAGCAGCTTGCCTTCATCCCAAAAGAAAATATCCTCATAGAACCAGTCGGCAGGAATACAGCCCCCTGTATCGGTCTCGCTGCCTCTATCATCCACAGAATTGATCCAAAAGGCATCATGATTGTCCTTCCTGCGGATCACGTCATTCGAAATGTGGATGAATTCCTCAGAGTACTGCGTGAGGCGGTAAGTGTTGCGGAGGTATCGGACGCTCTCATCACGATCGGCATCAAGCCTTCGCGCCCGGAGACGGGATATGGATACATACAGTTTGACGAAGAACCGCAGACCAGCAACCCCTATAAGAATGAAGGGGTTCTACGCGTCAAGACTTTTGCGGAGAAACCGAATTTGGAGACAGCGGAGCGATTCCTCCAGAGTGGTGATTTTCTTTGGAACAGCGGCATGTTCGTATGGAAGGCTCAATCGATTCTTAAAGAAATAGAGATTCACCTGCCCGACCTTCATGTTCAGCTCAAAACCCTCAACCAGAAACCAGGGACGACGGAGTTCAAAAACGCTCTCGAACAGGCGTACGGTCTCATAAGAAGTATCTCCATTGACTACGGAGTAATGGAAAAAGCAGGGAATGTGTTCGTCGCAAAAGGCGATTTTGGATGGAGTGATGTCGGTTCGTGGGATGAAGTAGTCCGATTAGCGTCGGCCGATAATGATCGCAACAGTATCAAAGGTGTGGTCATCTCCAAAGATTCAACCGGCAATTATATCGACGCGGGGAATAAAGTTGTCGCTGTCGTAGGTGTTGATGATCTCATTATAGTCACGACCGATGATGCTGTGCTTGTTTGCCGAAAAGGGCAATCGCAAAATGTCAAGGAAATCGTCGACTACATGCGCCGGAAACAGATGAATGATCAACTCTAGCAGTTCCGCCAAGCCAGTAGCGTTTGTTCTTATCAGCCTTCTTGCCATAGGCTGTGCGTCAACGACACGATTTGCAGAAAAGGATTCGCGAAAACGCGAGAGCAATACCCATCCGCGGGATGAGTCTCGCTCGCAACCTTCGACGGTATCTCCCACGGGGAAAGCCCTGCTCACGCTGGAAGGAGTCGTCTCCTACTACGCCCACGATTTTCATGGCAAGGCAACTTCCAATGGTGAAACCTTCAATATGAATGACCTGACTGCTGCCCACCGCACCTTTCCATTTGGAACGAGGGTGAAGGTTACCAATCTCGAGAACAACAAGACTGTTGTAGTTCGAGTAAACGACCGGGGCCCCTTTGTCGAAGGCAGGATCATGGACCTTTCGATGGGGGCAGCGAAGGAAATTGACCTCATTAGGACGGGGACGACTCGAGCTCGCCTGGAAGTCCTTCAATGGGGAGACGGACAATAATTCCGGAAAACAAATAATGGCCAGGAAACTCATCACAGAACGGGATGTACTGGAGCGAGCCAAACGTGGAGAGAAGTCTCTTTTTGTTGACTCGGAGACGATGCTTACTCCTTCGGCGAGAGATGCTGCCGCACAGCATAACATTCAAGTCAAGGATTCCCGAGATCCGACCATTTCCAGAGCCAAAACTGTGGATGCAATTATCTCTGTACCCTCCCCAATTGCCAATTCCGCCAATACATCTTCTGTCGTTGCGATAGGATCGGATCACGGGGGCTATCGTCTCAAAGAAACTCTGAAACAGCTCGTCGGGGAACTGGGATTCCCTGTCGTTGACGTCGGAACAAATTCCGAGGAAGCGTGCGATTATCCGGACTTTGCATATGCGGTTGCTGCAATGGTGTCTTCAGGAGAAGCTTCACGTGGAATCATGATAGACGGAGTCGGCGTTGCGTCCGCCATTGTGGCAAACAAGGTTCCAGGTGTGCGTGCAGTTCCTTGTTATGATGAGTTCGTTGCCAAGAGCAGTCGTGAACACAATGATGCCAACGTTCTCACACTCGGGGGACGAATTGTGGGAAGCGAGCTGGCAAAATCGATCGTCAAGATTTGGCTGGAAACGGGGTTTGCTGGAGGTCGACATCAAGGGAGAGTCCAAAAAATTTCGGATGTCGAAAAGCGATTCGCAAATCGGAAATAGATGAAGTCTGTCCGGTCTCTGCTCCTCCGGTTTTTGGTTTTACTTACCTCTTCAAGCGGACTTGTCACGTCCAGCAACATCCTCCCCGCCTCACGAGTTTTGAATTATCGCGACCAAGCTGCAATAGAACGCTGGCAAATGCTTCGAAATGGCTTGACGAAAAGGCAAAACTTGAGAGACAATTCTCTACAATGAGAATCAGCATAAAAGTAAAGCCAAATTCCCGGAAGAATGAAGTGATCCTACAAGAGGACGGGTCTTATCTGGTCAGAGTAACAAGCCCTCCAGTCGAAGGAAGGGCAAATAATCAATTATTGGAAATACTAGCTGACCATTTCGACCGTCCAAAGAGAGATGTCACCATTCTGAGAGGAACGAAAGGGCGCAAAAAGGTCATTGAAATTCTCGGATGAGAAGGAGATAGGGGAATCGTCAATAGAGTCGTCGATTTCCACGCGGCATTGGTTAACGTTCATCCATTCATTGAGATATCGTCGGTCATTCGGTGTACCTTCCTTTTCTGATCCTGCGAAGTTGGTAGCTTCTGTCAAAACTTGAAGTACTAAATTAAGTCCACTTACCAACCTGCCAAAAGCTCAGGACCATCCTGCCAAAAAAAGCGTTGAAATTTATCAAATTTCGATATCACCCGAGGTGAAACACGTTTGTTCTTGATTCTCACAAAAGAAAATTTTATGTTTATTTACGTTTGAGATGATTTCATTGCTACTATCATTTGTTCAACTACATGATTTCGTAACTGATGGAAGATAAGACAAAATACGAGGTACGTTTTACAGTCAACATTATATTCGGGACGGTACTTCTGTTGGGATTGAATCTTATACTTAGCGGATGCGTCAAGCCTGCAGCGAGTAGCTCATTCTTGGAGAAAGGCCCAAAAGGGGCTGAATTAGCCGCAGAAAATCAACAAAATTCGGCCATCGAGAGCCTTGTAACCGAGCCTACGCCACCACCTAGAGAGTACACAGATTTGGTAAAAAAATACTCAGAACGGTATCACCTTGATTGGCCGTTGGCGCTGGCAGTGATGAAACAGGAGTCCCGATTCGATAGGGAGGCTGTCAGCTATGCTGGGGCATACGGTCTTATGCAAATAATGCCTCTAACTCAGACCGAATTGGTGGATAAGCTGGGTGTTGCCGATGCCGCCACCCCAAGGAACAACATAAGGGCTGGCGTCTACCATCTTAGGTCGATGTTCCGCTCTTTTCCAAAGGCTGTCGGAGAAG
>CAZOIM010000142.1:0-10883 GCA_964579855.1 uncultured Ignavibacteriaceae bacterium
GTTCCTTTTTGTACAGGAGACCTCTACTCTTCAAATCTGCAGTGATTTCTGGATCGGCGTTCTTGACGAATTTCCCTGCGTATGCCGGCACCGTTGCATCGAACTCTCCGGATTTGTTGACTGGATGAAGTGTCGGCAATGAATATTTCAGGCCAACCTGATAATCGTCCTCACCATAGGCGGGGGCCATATGCACTATTCCGGACCCGTCTTCAATTGTGACAAAATCCGCCGGGACCACATAAAATGCCGACGGGCTGGCAGACGTTGATTCAATCGGCGCAGTAAGCGATTCTTCCATCAACTGTTTGAATGAGTCCGTCCCAAGAATTTTCTTCAGGATCAAATTGGGGTTTCGAATTCGCGCAAACACGGACAATGGCATGACCACTGACTTTCCGTGGTCAGTCGCAACAACTAACGGACTCTCGAAGCGAACACCTTTCCTGGCTGGATCGATTTCGAGATACACCTTTTGAATTTCCAGACCTTCGAAGTGTAGCTTACGATGGAATTCTCTGTAGGAGAGCGCACCCGGTTTCAGCAGACTCTCGTTCAGCGGAGTCACAAACAAGGGTTCATACTGCAAACCAATGAGATCTTTGCCGAGAATCCTCTCAATGACTTTGTATTCTTCGCCCAATACATTGAGTCTGGCTTCGGCAAGTATCAGTTCCTCTCCCTTATGCTCAACTTTGACATATTCCACTTCCGGATGGATGGCAAGAGCAACGTTCGACAAGAGAGTCCACGGAGTGGTCGTCCATACAAGAAAGAAAGTCTTTTCTTCCCCCTTCAGTCGCATTTTTACATAGATCGATGGATCCTTGACATCTTGATATCCAAGTGAGACTTCGTGTGAGGACAATGGAGTTTCACATCGTGGGCAATAGGGCTGGATCTTATAGCCTTTATAGATCATTCCCTTGTCAAAGTATTGCCTTAGCGCCCACCAGATCGACTCCATGTAATCATTTTCAAACGTGATATAGGGTTTACTGAGATCTACCCAGTATCCCATCATCCGAGTCATCTCTTCCCAATCTGTCTTATACTTCCAGACAGATTTTTTGCACTCCTCGTTGAATTTTTCTATACCGAACGCTACGATTTCATCTTTGTGTTTGAATCCTAGTGACTTTTCAACTTCGATTTCGACCGGCAATCCATGAGTGTCCCAACCGGCCTTTCGGAATACCTGATATCCCGCCATCGTCTTGTAGCGACATATGATGTCTTTCAACGCACGGGCCATCACGTGATGGATTCCGGGCTTTCCATTTGCCGTCGGAGGTCCTTCATAGAAGGTAAACGCAGGTTTCCCCTGGCGAGATGTCACGCTCTTCTCAAAAATCTTCTGCTCATCCCAGAACTTCAGTACTTCCGATTCAAGTTCGTGGTAGTTGATCTTATCCGTTCGCTGCTTGTATGCCATTGCGTTCTACTAGGTGATGTCTCGAAGATTATTTCTTGCCGAGATGAGTTATGATCCAGAAAATTCCGCTCACGACAACACTGAGTATGAGGCTCGTCGCAAGAGGCAAAAATAGTTCAAAATTGTCGCGTTTTATGTGGATGTCGCCGGGAAGTCTACCGAAGTAAGGAACCCTGGGTCCCAATATCATGATGATTCCGACAACAATCAGCACGCCGCCTAGTAAGATCAGTATCTTGCCCAAACCAGCCATAATAAGCACACGCTCGAGTCAACTGTCCTTGCGATAGAGAAGCCCTTGAGATGTTCCAAAATTCTTAACTCGACGAGGACAAACCAGTCAACTCAGACTTTCAATCGCTTCACAACTTCTTTCATAATGGCGGTCATCTTTGGTTCGGCTTTGTTCGCGACCTTAATCACTTCCTTTAGTGTGACCGGCTTCAAAGCATCCGGGAAACATTCATCTGTCAGTATCGAGAACCCGAGCACTTTCATTCCCATATGTACCGCGACAATGTCTTCCGGCACCGTCGACATACCCACGGCATCAGCACCTATTGTTCTCAAGAACCGGTATTCGGATGCCGTTTCCAGCATAGGACCCGTCATCGCCACATAAACTCCTTTGCGAACCGGAATCTTCAGGTCCAGGGCTGACTGCTCCGCAATTGCAATGAGCTCCCTGCTGTAAGGTTCCGACATATCGGGAAAACGTGGTCCAAGCGTCTCGTCATTTTTTCCGATCAACGGATTATCGCCGAGAAGATTTATATGATCCGCCATAATCATAACCTCACCACGACGGAAGAAGGAATTCAAAGCTCCCGCCGCGTTCGAGATCAAAAGGTTCTTCACTCCGAGGAACTTCATCACTCGTACCGGGAATGTCACCTGTTGGAGCGTATATCCTTCATACTTATGGAACCTTCCCTGCATCGCCACGATGCTTTTCCCCGACAAGGTGCCGAAAATCAATTTTCCTTGATGCGATTCAACCGTTGACACAGGAAAATGAGGAATATCTCCGTAGTCGATTACTGCATCGGCTTTGATTTCTTTGACAAGAGCACCGAGCCCCGTCCCCAAAATGATCCCTACAGGTGGTTTCGCATTGGTCTTCGACCGTATGAACGCAAGCGCTTGGTCGATCTGATGTCTGAGTTCAGGCATTGAAATTCCGTCTATAGCTTTTTTAGTATTTCGTCAATTTCGAGATGGTCTTTTCCTGTTCCCCTGGCAGATTTCTCACCGGAGAGATCCTCTTCATCAACTGTGAGGGCGCTGATTAGATCAATCTCGGATTTCAAAAGGATCTTGAGCTTGCTGAGAATACTCTCTTTCCTGGAGCGAAGAGTAGAGATTTCTTCTTTTGCTCTCGAAAAATCCAATCGGGCCTTTTCCACGATCTGAGATGCCTTGAGCTCAGCATCCTGAATAATCAGACTCGCCTCTTTTCGTGAATTCTCGATCGATTTGCCACTTGCTTCTTGCGCCTGCATCAACGTTTGTTGTAGCGTTTTCTCCATATTTTTATAGTCTGCCAGTTGCGTTTCAAGCTCAATCGACTTTTCCCTCAGGTCTTTGTTTGCTTTGAGCAAATCTTCGACTTCGTTCGAAAGCATTTCAAGAAACGTTTCGACTTCGACAGTGTCATACCCACGCATCCCTTTCTTGAATTGCTGGCGCTTTATTTCGAGCGGAGTAATTTTCATATATGACCTTTCAGTTGCTCGTTCATAGCTCACTTGCGACTTCCGAAAATGGCGGTGCCGATCCGAACAATCGTGGCGCCTTCCTCGATACCCACCTCAAAATCGTGAGTCATTCCCATCGAGAGGTGTCGCATGGTAACGTTTTCTATTCCTTCGCCCTCTATTTTCTTCTTCAATTCCACCAGTTGACGAAACGAAGCTCGTGAATCATTGGGGTCCTCAGAAAACGGCCCCATGGTCATCAGACCTTGGATCCTCACTCGTTTCAATCCTGATATCACCTTGGCTAATTCAATGGTTTTTGACGGTAAAACTCCAAATTTCGTAGCTTCATCTGTCGTGTGGACTTCCAACAAGATATCTATCAATCGATTTGATTTCTCTGCTCTTTTGTCCAATTCTAGAGCAATGCGTTCATTGTCCACAGAATGAACCATGTGGACAAATTCAGCAATATATTTTGCCTTGTTAGATTGAAGGTGACCGATGTAGTGCCAACGAATACCGCGATCGGAGAGTGCGCTTCGTTTCTCCGTCAATTCTTGCACATAGTTCTCGCCAAAATCGCGTTGACCTGCAATTACAGCTTCGCGGACAGTTTCCAATCCAAACGTTTTCGAAACGGCGACAAGAAGCACTTCTTCAGGTCTGCGGCCACATCGCACGCACACCGTTTCAATACGATTTCGAACTTCAATGAGTTTTTCAGCGACCATTGCGGCCTTGTGAATATTTAATATACGCCAAGAGTCCGCTAAAATCAATTCATAGAATCGGTAGCTCCAACTGTCCCAGCAACTTACACACCCTGTTTCAGACTCAACTTGACTTCAATTCCAATTTTGGCTTAATTGCCACAAGAGAATACCTAAATTAATTTTGTCTCCGCTTCCAATGGCGAACTTCGATCGATTCGATGACGATGATGTTCCTCCCCTGCCGAATGACAGGTCGGACGAAGAAGTTCAGCGATTCAGGGAATCGCTGAAGAGTGGCGCCCGCGATATCAACAATCCTGAAGCCCTTGAAGAAATTATCCAGTTCTATTACGAACACGAAAAATTCGAGGAAGCCCTCTATTACGCAGACCGTTTGATCTCATTTGAACCTTATAGCTCAGACGCATGGCAGCGGAAAGGGATGATTCTGAACAATCTCTTCAAATATGATGATGCTTTGGATTGCTTCGAAAAAGCATTGACGTATAATCCGACGGATCCTGAGATTTTCATTAATCGCGGCATCACTCTCGATAACCTCAACAAAGTGGAAGAGTCGATGGAATCGTTCGAACAGGCTCTCAGACTGGACCCGGTTAATGAGGACGCACTATTCCATAAAGCAGTGACCCTTGAAAAGCAGGAAAAATTCGAAGATGCCGTCCAGGTTTTTCAGCACATTCTCGGTGAAAATCACGACCACAAGGATGCGTGGTATGAGTTGGGTTACTGCTACGATTTTCTCGACAAATTGGAAGATTCGATACGGTGTTACGGCGAACACCTCGATCGCGATCCGTACAACTACAATGCCTGGTATAACAGAGGAATTGTCCTGAATCGAATGGGAGACTACACCAAATCCGTCGAGAGTTACGAGATGGCTTTGGCGATTAAAGAAGATTTTCCCTCTGCGTGGTACAACATGGGTAACGCCTATGCCAATCTCGGACGGGTTCCGGACGCCGTCAATTGCTATAAAACGACTTTGAAGTTGGATCCGAACGATGTCCCAGCATATCATAACCTCGGAAATGCATACGAAGAAATGGGAGAGAATGAAAAGGCTATCGCCTTCTTCACACAAGCCATCAAACGCGATAAAACCCATTATGAGTCGTACTTTGGCCGCGGGTGCTGTTATGATGCCCTAGAGCAGACCAAGAAAGCACTTTCTGATTACAAGAGGGCACTTGCTCTTTGCAAAGACTATCCGGAATTGTGGTATGCGAAAGCAGATGCCGATTACAACCTGGGAAACTTGCAGGAGAGTATTTCCGGTTATCGTATGGTGGTTAAACTTGACGCGAAAAATGCGGAAGCATGGTATGATCTCGGTGATACACTCAGAGAACTCGGCAGATTTGACGAGGGCCTCAAGGCAATTAATGAAAGCATATCCCTTCTGCCAAATTTTGGTCCTTCCCACTATTGCCGCGGAAGGATCCTCATCGAATTAAGCGACTCCAAAGGGGCAAAGGATGCGTTTGAAGCCGCATTTCAATTTGACCCTGAGCTGAAAAAGGAATTCAAGAAAGAGTATCCAAACACAGGATCGTTCCGATTCTTCTTCAATTTGTTCAAAAGTTGACTCTTCCCATCGACCCTTCCTTGGTTCATTCGTTTCCCCTTGAAACAACAATCCAACAATGAACGTGTCAAGCGCCCTTAAACTATTCGGGATAATAGGTCATCCGATCGGCCATTCACTTTCACCACTGATGCACAATTCAGCGTTCGATTCCCTCGGCATGAGTGCTTCGATGAATGCCTTTGATATTGAACCCCAATCGCTGAAAGAAGCGCTACAAGGTTTTGCGACAATGGAGTTTGGGGGAATCAATGTCACAATACCTCATAAAGAAACTATCATGCAATACCTCGATGAAATTGACGAAGAAGCCAGCATCATCGGGGCTGTCAATACTGTTAAATTTCGCGACGGAAAAAGTTCTGGATTCAACACCGACGCCCACGGCTTCCTAAAAGCGCTCGAACCATTTCATTCATCCGTCGATGGGGGCAAATTTGTGGTCTTGGGAGCAGGAGGCGCAGCGCGCGCGGTAGTATTTGTGCTATTGAAATATTTCCGCACGAATCAAATTGTCGTCGCCTCACGTTCCAAAACGCGTACAAACAATCTTATGGAACATTTTAAGGGGAGCGGCCAAACGAAGTTGACTCCGTTCGATCTTCATGATCCTCAATTTGCAAAAATATTCCAGATTTCAGATGTCGTCGTTAACGCCACACCCGCTGGAATGTTTCCATTAACGATGGAACTTCCTCTTCCCGATCCGCCGTTCCATGCTTCTCAAACCGTGGTGGATCTCATCTACCGCCCCATAAAAACCCTCTTCCTCCAACGTGCAGAGAAGGCAGGTGCGCAGATCATCAGCGGTTTGGAAATGTTCATTCACCAGGGGGCCCGCGCCTTTCAACTTTGGACCGGGCAATCAATGGACACGCAACTTGTGCGTAATGTGCTGATCCGGAAGCTCGAACAAGAAGCCTAGCTACCATGGCCCACAGTTTACGGCTTGACTTTCAGCGGACTTTTGCTAATTTAACATCTGAACACCTGTTCAATCGTTTGTATGAACAAACTCGCGCACGATCATAAGAAAAGCATCACGTCGGCTCTGAAAGCTGTTCAGGACACCGACACGATCCTCCATTTGACGGAAACATTCAAATTGTTGGGTGATACCACGCGTTTGAAAATTGTTATGGCGCTGACAAACGAAGAACTCTGCGTCTTCGACATTTCGCAGGTTCTGTCCGTCAGTGAATCGGCGGTGTCACACCAACTCAGAATCCTGCGAACCATGCGGCTAGTTAAGCAACGAAAAGAGGGCAAACTCGTCTTCTACACTCTGGATGACGAACACATTGAAGACCTCATCAGAGTTGCCACTCGACACTACACAGAATGACAATGTCCGAACAGTTTCCGGCAATTGAGCACCAGATCTATGTCGGCGGTCTGTGTTGCGCCTCGGAAGAAGCTCTCATCAGCAGTAAGCTCAAGTCGCTGGAGGGTATACTTGACCTCAAGTTCAACGTCGTGTCTCATCAGGTAACAGTCCGTCACACTTCTGGAGTACCATCCGTACTCAATGCTCTGGACGAAATAGGAATGCACGGCGTTCTCCTCGAAAAGAAACATCAACTCGCGCCGCCTTCAAGTTCGTGGCGTCAGTTGGTTGCCGTCGTTTCCTCAGGTTCCCTCTTCCTCATTGGAGAAGGTCTGAGACTTCTGCACCTGAGTTCGATCGTTCCAGACATTCTCTTCTTTTCGTCTATTCTGGTTGGAGGTCTAACTGTCTTTTCCCGGGCAATCCGTTCGATGAAGAATTTGTCGATGGATATCAATTTGCTCATGACAGTAGCGGTGATAGGTGCTGTGAGCATTGGCCAAATCGGCGAAGGGGCTGCCGTGGTGGTCCTATTTGCATTATCGCTTCTGATCGAAACGAAAAGTATCGACCGCACCCGCGCTGCTATTGGGACATTGATAAAGCTTTCCCCTCCTTCTTCTCTGGTCAAAATTGATGGGGGTCAGGAAGTCCGTTCTGTCGATGAAATCAGGGTGAACGAAATCATCATTGTGCGGCCCGGAGACAGGATTCCCCTGGACGGGATCGTCAGTGATGGTATAAGTTCTGTCGACGAATCCAGCATTACCGGCGAACCATTTCCGGAAGTCAAGAAGAATGGGGACGCAGTATACGCCGGGACCTTCAACCAACGGGGAACACTTGAAATCCGTGTCACTAAACTCGTGAATGACACCACACTTTCAAAAATCATCCACTTGGTGGAAGAAGGCCAGTCCAAGCGCGCTCTCACTCAATCTTCTATCGATCGATTTGCGAAGTACTACACACCTTTGATTTTTGTCTCGGCAGTCGTGCTCACAACAATTCCCGTTCTTCTATTTCACCAACCATTTCAAGAATGGTTCTACCGATCTCTCGTTCTTTTGGTGATCTCTTGCCCTTGTGCTTTGGTAATCTCGACACCGATCACAATTATCAGCAGCCTGACTAATGGCGCGCGGAACGGGATTCTTATCAAGGGCGGCATTCACTTGGAAGAGCTTTCAAGAATTCGATGCATAGCGTTCGATAAAACCGGTACCCTGACGCATGGGAGGCCGAAAATTACTGCTGTACGGCCTTTGAATTCACTGAGCCGTGAGAAGATCGTTCAGATCGCGATTGGGCTTGAAAGTAGATCCGAGCATCCGCTGGCCGACACATTCCTGGAATTTGCGTTTTCACACGGTATCCAACCGCTGAATCATGAAATGCGCGAATTCACCGCAATACCCGGCAAAGGAGTGCAGGCGGTGATAGGTGCTGAACGGTATTCGCTCGGTAGTCATAAATTCATTGAAGAACTTGGCACTTGCTCCTCGGAGGTCGAACGAGTTCTTGCAGAATTCGAACGAGATGGAAACAGCGTAATGTTGCTTGCCAATGATCGCGAGACTCTTGGTGTTTTTGCCGTCCAAGATGAAGTCCGAATGCAAGCAAAGGGTACATTCCAGGCATTACGCAAGCTTGGAATCATTCACACTGCCCTCCTCACTGGCGATGAAAGCGGCGGTACGAAGGTTGTCAGTACTATACTCCCCATCGATGAGGTAAGATCCGGGCTACTTCCGCACGAGAAAGTCAGGGCAATACGAGACCTTCAGCAACATTATGGCAAAGTTGCAATGGTAGGCGACGGAATTAATGACGCACCCGCGTTGGCCAATGCCGACGTTGGCATTGCGATGGGCGGTGCGGGCTCGGACACCGCCCTGGAATCGGCCGATGTCGTCCTTATGTCGGATGACTTGTCAAAACTCCCATTGGCCATTCGTCTTGGCAAGAAGGCAACTTCAACCATTAGACAGAATATTGCATTTGCGTTGACGATCAAACTTTTGTTCATCATTCTTGGAGTCCTCGGATTCGCCAGTCTATGGCTCGCTATTCTTGCTGATGACGGCGTGACCCTTCTCGTTGCCCTAAACGGATTAAAACTCCTGCGAACGAAATAGCAGCCGATATTCGGGATAATGCGCAGAATCCGTTGACTTTTGGTCGTTTTTTCCTTATTTTATTTTGTTATCAACGTAATCAACTCGCACGGAAAAGAGGAAACGCAATGTACGCAGTAGTCCGAATAGCAGGTCAGCAATTCAAAGTCGCTCCATCGGAAAAGATCTATGTTCCAAAGCTGAAATCCGATATAGGGGCCAAACTAACCTTCGACCGCGTTCTTTTGATCGGTGACGAGACAAAGACCACAGTCGGAAAGCCCTACGTGAGCGGTGCAAAGGTGCAAGCAACCGTGCTCAAACACGTCAAAGATGATACTGTAATTGTCTTAAAGAAAAAGAAACGGAAAGGCTACCGGGTCAGAAACGGACATCGGCAGGAATTTACAGAAATTGAAATCAACAGTCTGGCATGAGGATCGGAGATTGAATTATGGCTCATAAAAAAGGCGGTGGCAGTTCAAGAAATGGTCGAGACAGCAATTCGCAGCGACTCGGCGTAAAGCGATTTGGAGGACAAAAAGTCCTTGCCGGCAGCATCCTGGTTCGACAGCGAGGGACCCATATGCATCCGGGAACAAATGTTGGGATCGGAAGTGACGACACGCTTTTTGCCCTTTCTGACGGTTTTGTCAAATTTGAAAGAGTTGGAAAAACTAAACAGAAAGTGAGCATTTTTCCGACGCATTGACCTTCAAGCCAGATCAGCGAAGCTTTGAAGCGAGCCCCCATTTGAAAAACTGGGGGCTTTTTTATTTTCTTTCGTTTATCTTGAACTACAATTAAGTCGAATCACGTACCAGCCCAGATTCATCAATTCATTTTTTTTGAAGGAGAGCGCGAATGAAGATTACAGTTATCGGAGCGGGCAATGTGGGCGCAAGTGCCGCACAGCTGATCGCTGCAAAGGAACTTGCCAACGAAGTCGTCCTGGTCGATGTCATTGAAGGAATGCCTCAAGGCAAAGGGCTCGATATGCTTGAAGCATGTCCCGTCGAAGGATCAGATACCCGGGTCATCGGCACAAATTCGTATGACGACACCGCCAATTCTGATATCATCGTTATTACAGCCGGAATCGCCCGTAAACCAGGAATGAGCAGGGACGATTTGCAGAACACCAATGCGGGGATTGTGAAGACGGTGACCCAAGAAGCTGTCGCGAAATCCCCCAAAGCAATTCTCATTATCGTATCAAATCCACTCGACGTGATGACGTACGTGGCCAAGAAGGTAAGTGGATTCGAACGTCACCGTGTAATCGGTATGGCCGGAGTGCTGGACTCGGCTCGGTTTCGGGCATTCATCGCGTTGGAATTGAATGTTTCGGTAGAGGATGTTTCAGCATTTGTACTTGGCGGGCATGGCGATTCGATGGTACCCCTCCCACGATACTCCACGGTCGCTGGAATTCCCCTTCCCGATTTGATGGATCAAGCGACGATAGACCGGCTTGTCAAACGAACAGCCAACGGTGGTGCGGAGATTGTCAATTTTCTCAAGACTGGCAGTGCTTTTTATGCGCCTTCGTCCTCAGCGGTACAAATGGTTGAGTCAATCGTCAAGGATAAGAAGAGGATTCTCCCTTGTTCAGCCTGGCTTCAGGGCGAATACGGTTTGAAAGACGTTTATCTCGGAGTGCCGATCAAGATCGGAAAGAACGGGATGGAACAAATCATTCAGATCAAACTATCCACCCAGGAACAAGCGGCACTGAACAAATCTGCGGAGGATGTAAGGGCGAGCATTGCAAAACTGAGCCTATAGCCCATTCTGAGCATCTATACTTCAAACCCCGGGAGATTCCTCCTGGGGTTTTTTGTTTTGTGAAGCAGCATGAAACAAAAATGCCCCGATCCTTTTCGGATCGGGGCACCATTTGAAATGAATCTTCGGATTTCTTAGAACTGGTATCCGAATTCGAGGCTAATCAAGCTGGCATTGCTCTTATACGTTCC
>CAZOIM010000143.1:0-2268 GCA_964579855.1 uncultured Ignavibacteriaceae bacterium
GGTTAGCAGAAGCAATGCGCCAAAGTCAAAACCATCGCGCACACTTCCTAATTGGTAATCGATGAGCGGATGTTCTTTCTTCTTCCCATTCGAGACCTCAAAATAGTCAGAGTAGACTATTCCGGCCGACGTCTCGTCTGCAACGGAAACAAAACGCTCCAATGCTCCGCGGCCAAGTTCAATGGGGTTGGGTTGGGAGACGACAAGCAAATGATCGCTCGTCGTGCCTGTAAGAATCCGCCCGATAGCCCTGCCGTCGGAAAACGTTGAGGATTGAATCCCCTCGCATTTTGAACCGGATTCAGTGTAGCCTCCGTTATGGACAACGTAGATCCTTTCGACCAGCGGAGATTCTACAAATTGTCGCAGTGTCGAACCAAAATGCTTCTGATTGACGAAAGGAAGTACTGCGGTAATGCTATTCATGTGAAATGTAGACAGAGAAAGGATTCACTTTGCCTTCCTGTAAATCGAATCTACCTATCAACCGCCCTCTTCAATTCTTGTTGAACTCTCGCGATTGCCATCAAGACAGCGCCATCGACCGGGCGGGCATTTGGTTTGACAAACAAAATATGCCGGAGATTTCTTCGAATCTGGCCCTTCAACCCCTTTGAATAGATATTTTCGGACTCTAACAAACCTCCCACGAGCGCCAACGGAATTTTTTGTTTACCTTCGCGGGAGGATTTTCTTAATTTGTCGTGTACTGCGCTCACGGCGTCGACAAGCTCCCGCGTCGCCCCTTCCAGTATTTCCTTAGCCACAGAATCTTTCTGCAACGCCGCGAGGAGAACGAGCGGAGCAGCCGAGGCAAGATCAAACTCTTCTTTATATACCCTCTTAATGATATCCTCGTGCGTCTTCAAACTAAATGTCGTTCCCAACATTTTCGCCAACCTGGTCTTCCTTCCACGGCCGTCCATCATCTTGGCGACAGCGCGAAATGCCTCACGACCAAGATAATACCCACTTCCTTCATCGCCAATGTATCGTCCCCATCCTCCTGCCCGGTGGATTTTTCCTTTGTCATCTTTGCCAAAGACAACCGATCCTGTCCCGCCGATTACCACAATACCGCATTTGCCAAGAAAGGCACCTTCAAGGGCCACCCTGGCATCACTTTCGATATTAAGGTCTTTGAAAAAAATGCCCCGATTCTGGGCCGCTTTTCTCAGCCCTTCGGCCATTCTTTGTTCATCCGCAGCTCTTCCCGCACCGGACAACCCGGCGACCACTGAACCGATTTCAGAATTGTTGCATCCTACTGTATGGCAGCACGTTTCGATGAGGTCGAGGACATTCTTGGCAGCCTGTTCGACCCCCATGATCTGAAAATTTGACGGTCCCCCATACGATTCCGCCACAATCGTCCCTTTGAGATCTGCAAGTTGCGCCAAAGTTTTTGTTCCACCCCCATCGATACCGATGACATATAACGTATTTGTGCTCATAATGTGCGAAATGATACCGATTTAAGCCTGGAAATGCAATGAACTGACTCGCGATGTAGTTCACCGGAAATTCACAGGCAACGCCGATATCAGCGTTTGCCGAACCTTCTGAGTTGTGAGTTTGTTCCTAAATGAAGTGCAACCATTCACCGTCTATTTGAAATACGAAGGAGAACAATGATGAAACGTACGATCGTTCTATTCCTAGCCATTGCCGTCGTTGGATTGTTTACTGGATTTTCTTCACACGATGGTACTTCGAAGGCCCCGGATTTTTCTCTCAAGACCAGCACCGGAAAGACTTTCATACTTTCGAAACTCAAAGGAAAGATCGTTGTGATTAACTTCTGGGCCACGTGGTGCGGTCCTTGCCGCGCAGAAATTCCAGGTTTCATGGATGTTTACAAAAAGTACAAATCAAAAGGACTGGAGATTGTGGGAGTTTCGCTCGATGAAGGAGGCTGGGATGATGTGAAGCCCTTTATCACGGAAAACAGTATTCCTTATCCTATTGTGCTTGGCAATCAGCAGGTCGCCGAACAATATGGAAATATCGAATCCATCCCTACCACGTTCATTGTCGACAAAGATGGCAATATTGTCGGCCGACACATTGGATACATGAAAGAAGAAGACTTCGAGAAAGTAATACAAAACTACTTGTAGACGTCTTAACTGCTGAGAATCCGCCTGTCCGCTGTCAGCCCGTCGGACGGATTCCGTTCCCTTCGAATTTCACTTTTGCAGTTCGACATCTCGTCTCGTCCACGAACACGATGCGATCACCCAAGGCTTGCATCTTTGACGATTGATG
>CAZOIM010000143.1:2368-10752 GCA_964579855.1 uncultured Ignavibacteriaceae bacterium
GGCCCAAATGGGTTCAACCGCTTCTCACGTTGAGCTCATTACAAAACTGTCCGTCGACAATGTTGCGCAGGGGTCAAACTTCCAGGCCGTCGTAAAAGTTCACATCGCCAGCGGCTGGCACGTGAATTCCCATACCCCCACGCACGACTATCTTATCGGTACATCATTCACCCTCAATCCCAGAGAAGGAATTATTATCACGGATAACCTGTACCCAAAAGGAAGCCGTCTGAAATTCGATTTCTCTGACGACTCTCTGGATGTCTACGAAGGAGATGTTCCGATCATTATTGCATTTAGGGTGTCCGAGAAGTTCGCGTTGGGCGCCGACACGTTGTTGGGTTCTCTTCAAATGCAGGCTTGCAATAATCAGATCTGCATCGCGCCATCGACAATATCTGTCGCCATTCCGATAGTAGTGGTAGGTGCAAACGAAAAGACGAACCTTATCAACAAGAGTGACTTCATTGCGTCCTCAGAATCCGTTTCATCCATACCGCATCCTAAGAATGAGCTGGCAGATTTGTTTGAATCGAAGGGATCATTCGTCGCATTTCTCACCATTTTCATCATTGGACTTGCGCTGAATCTCACTCCGTGTGTGTATCCGATGCTCTCCGTCACGGTCTCGCTCTTTGGAGGACAGACGGAAACGAATCCCGCAAAAGTTTTCCTCAAAGCGGTTGTTTATGTCCTCGGCATCGCATCAATGTACAGTGTCCTCGGTGTCTCCGCCGCGCTGGGGGGCGGACTCTTTGGAAGCTGGCTGCAAAGTCCCTGGGTGCTCGGTACTATTGCTGCATTGCTGTTTGCCATGGCTCTCAGTTCGTTCGGATTGTACCAAATCCAAATGCCGTACTGGCTTACAAGCAAACTGGGAGGAACGACCGGCACCGGCATCATTAGTGTTTTCCTTTCCGGGCTTGTCGTCGGAGTTTTTGCCGCACCCTGCATTGGTCCGCCGGTGATCGCTCTCCTTACACTCGTAGGAACAAAAGGAGACCCCGTCTTCGGCTTCTGGGCATTCTTTATACTGTCGCTCGGCCTGGGATTCCCCTATCTGATCCTCGGCACTTTCTCCGGACTCTTGAAAAAAATACCAAAGTCGGGCGCGTGGCTCGTTTGGGTCGAACGAATTTTCGGGGTGGTGTTGACCGGCGCTGCGCTTTTCTATCTCTCTCTTGCACTCGTGCCAAAGTACGCAGCATATGTCGTTCCGCTCACCCTCATCATCGGTGGAATCTATCTTGGGTTTATCGACAGATCCGGAAAAGATCATCCATTCTTAAAGAGAATCCAGTGGACCTTCGGAGCGGCCTGCGTTCTTCTTGGCCTCTATTTCGGCAACGGTATGCGAGAATCAGGGATTTCGTGGGAAGCATATTCAGAACAAAGGCTTTCAGAGGCCAAGACTGCAGGTCTGCCCGTGATTATGGATTTCTACGCTGATTGGTGTATCCCCTGCATGGAGCTTGACCGGAACACGTTCACCAATGCCGATGTTGCGAAAGAAGCCGGCGCCTTTGTTCGACTGAAGGTTGATCTTACGCATTTCGATTCACCCGAGGCAGAAGCTCTAAGAAAACAATACAACATTTCAGGCGTACCGACAATCGTTTTCCTCAACAAAAATGGGCAGGAACACGCGGATTCGCGTGTGGTGGGATTTCTTTCTCCTAAGGACTTCTTAACCCGGCTCAAATCTGCGATAGCACTTTAATTGACGGATGGATTTCGTGCAAGTATAAAGGGTGTCCGCATAGGATCGTTTTGATCTTCCGGCACCAAAGCCTCATCGACCATTACAATCCCGTCTTTTTCTTATTCCCTTCGGAACTAAGCCCTGCGGCATCGTGTTAGTACTTGAGCATTGCGACATCGGTCATTCTCCAGTTTTGGCCTGTGTTCTAATCCGAATTTGACAGTCGTTCAATCCAAATATCTCAATTAATATTGCAGGAGGACGCTATGAAGAAATTCACGGTGGCAATGATGTTGCTCGTCGTGTTTTCCTTCGGCTTTGCGAAGGTGAATACGGAGAAGTTGGATGCAAAGAGTTCGCACATCATGACGGGGTATTTAGTCGACAAGATGTGCGCGCAAAAGATGACTAAGCTTGATGAAGCGAAGGCAACCGAAAAAGCGATGAAGCACACGAAGGATTGTGCACTTGAAGACATGTGCAAAGAGGACGGGTACGGACTTGTTTCGAACGGGAAGTTTATCAAGTTCGATGATAACGGCGACAAGCTGGCTGTTGCGTACTTCGAAAAATCAACGAAAGAAAAGGATTTCCTGGTGGACGTTTCCGGAACGATGGATGGCGATGTCATGAAAGTTGAATCCATCAACGACGTTCAGGAAAAGGCTGAAAAGTCCGAGATGAAGGGCGAGCACACGATGTCCGGCTACATGCTGGACATAGCTTGTGGGACGAAGATGTCCAAGCTCGACGAGGATAAGGCAATGGAGAAGGCGAAAGGCCACACAAAAGACTGCGCGACGCAGGACGCATGTAAAGCGAGTGGCTACGGACTGATGATGAAAGGCAAGTTGATGAAGTTCGACGATAACGGCAATAAGCTTGCGGCCGACTATTTTGACAAGTCGAAGAAAGAAAAGGGTTTTTGGGTTGATGTCAGGGGCACGATGGATGGCGAAATGATCAAGGTAGAGTCCATACACGACGTGAAGGGGAAAGTGAAGAAGGAAGTGAAGAAGAAAGAGGCGGACGAGGGCTAGTACCAGATCAAAGCCATTCCATGAAGCCGGCGTCTGAACAAGACGTCGGCTTTTTTGTTTTTGGAGCCGGAGGCGCATAAATGTCATCGCGCATCAGCGCGATACTCTTCCGCTTTCGGATTTTCTTTTTTGAGAACCTTTCTTGTTTCAAGGCACCCGGATTGTGAATCACACCCTCCCGTTTTCTTGATTCTCGAACACTGTTTCAATAGATTGCTATCAACAATGTCCTTCGCACCAACGCCATTCTTTGTCGAAAGCAACAATGCCTGACAATATTCTCCTTATCGCTTTTGGAACTGCTTCAACGCTGGCACTCATTGGTGCTTGCTTCGCAATCTATTTTGCCGTCAAGAATGCGAAGAAAAAGGAAGGGGAAATCAAAATGGCGCTATGGTCATTCGTAGCACTTGCAGGATTTGTGTTTGCCGGCATGTGTTGGGCATACTTCCTCATACCGATCATTATCAACCATTTGTTTCGCTAAAGATTGACCTCCATTGGCGTATCAGTCCGAGATCCTTAACCGTATTCTTATCGAAAGAAGATCATCATGCCTGACGTTCAAGTCTTTGCCAGAAAACTCTCTACCGAAGAAGTAAAAAAGGGATACATCTTCGTTTTGAAAGACAAACTCTCTTTTTTCCCATCCGCCGGAAAGCCGTTCGACCTGCACTCCGACAAAGCGCAGAAAAAGGCGACCGTGGAATCGTATCATTGCACGTGTCGCGGCCCGCAATTCCCGCACGATCATTACTTCATTCGGTGGGATGGATTGCGCTTCGGAGACAGGATTTCGATTGCGAAAGATAAGAAAGCCGAGAACACGTACCTACTCTCCTTCCGCCGCTAGGATTTTCGAGAGAATCCCTCCAAGTACATTTCTTAATTTGTGTTCACACGCCGAGAAGTTGGAAGCAATCGCATGACCGTACATCGGATAACAATTCTCGTTTGCCAGGATTGAGAATGCCAACACACGTTTTGACTTGACGTTCGTATGAAGGCTTTTTAAATTCAGAACGGCTGTGAGTGAAGAATGATCGCCGGTATCGGGGATACCGGAGGGATCTCAGCCGACGAAGATGTTCCCTCCCTTTGTTTCCCTCCCGATGCAGACTGTGCGGAAGTTACAGCATGACCAATTTATGCCCAAGCGCGCTCTAAAGTATAATGATTCGAAACTGCATGTTATCAGGCTTCGTGCAGTGAGATCAAAGTTAGTCAGGCGTATTACGCTGCAGGAACACGTTGCATTTCAGGTGAATAGGCTCTTTACGACGACCAAATTGCAGCGACCAATTCTCCTCATTCTGATATTTGTTCTCATTTGTTCGTGTCGAAAGGAATCCAGCCCCACCGGTAACACAGGCCCAGTTGCGTCGCGAAACACCCATGCGCTTCGTTTTCTCGGGACAAACGGATACGTGGATATCCCCCGGCCTCCGATGTTACAACCTGTACAGTTCACAGTGGAGCTTTGGGTATATTTCGACTCGGCGTATTCCGTGTACATGCCACTCCTCGGTACAGCGGTCAATGAACGCAACGGGGCCGACGGCTATAGTGTCAAGATCGAATCAGGATATTTCTATCTGCGTGCCGCAATTGATTCAGCCAACGCTGCAGCCTATTGGGTTGTTTATACTCCCGCTGTCAAGCAGTGGATCCATCTGGCTGGAACATTCGATGGCATCACGGCGAGACTGTTCATTAACGGGTTCGAAGTCGCTCACTGGCAGTCTGCCGGTGCGGTGTGGTATGGGACTTCCGAATTATGGCTCGGAGTAGGCTACCACTCGAATTTCGGTGGATATTCGTTCTTCCACGGGATGCTTGATGAGGTTCGCATATGGGATCGAGCCCTTGATTCAACTCAGATCAGAAATCGAATGAAGACGGTTGTCACTGAATATGAAGAAGGCCTCGTAGGGTATTGGAATTTTGATGATACCACACAAAGTGACATCGCGATAGATGAGTCCAAGTTCAGCAATCATGGTTTGATCTGGGGTGATACGTACCGCGTCACCACAACACCATTTTGAATTAGGTAATCAATTACGCCCGCCTAACAAGTCGCTCTGCTGGAGGCCTGTAAACGACTCACGCAAAGCGTGATACTTATTGCATGGAACAGAAAAGTCTTGCTCCCAAATGACGATTTCCGTTCTTACTCAAAGGGCGGTCTGCCTCAGCTCCCGAAAGAAGAATTGGGATCATCAATTCGACAGACGATTTAGCTCGAAAACGCTTAATCGAGTCGAATTGGGATTTGCTCCGGTCGTTAACCAATGGCATTACTTATGAAATCAATACCGATAATCGTTTTTGTGCTCCTGTCTGTAAACTCGCAAGCCCAAGACACGAGCAATGATTTTTTCCCGCTGTCAGTTGGAAACCGTTGGTCATACTTATATCACAATCGGGATTGGGTGGTACCCGGCGATTTTATTACATATAATGATGGCTTGGCGATTTATACGATAGTATCCAAGAGTCTAACGGCTGACTCAGTGATTTGGCGTTTTCAAGAGGTCAGAACTCTCACTTGCAGGTCTGGCATCGCTGGCTTTCCACCTTCTTCCTGGACTTCCAACCCAGTGAACGATAGTACAAGTTTTGAACTCGTCGAATACTTAGGCGGCAATCACAGATTGACCATTCCGTCGACATCCGTAGATCCGTTTGTTTTCCTGGCCCAACCCATTTCCGACAGTCTGGAATTCTCACGCTATCAATCGAGCGCATTACAGGATACTTTGACTATGTCACAACGCAATATCCTGGGGGGGATAAGTGCAAGCGTGGTCAACAAAAACGGGCCCGTGCAAGTGTTGTACGACCTCTCTAAACCTACGGAGCATTTCTTCCACATTGCTGATACTCTGTTCGATGTGCATCTAACGTCCGTGTTGGGCAATGAATCTCAGCCCATTGTACAAGACTTTGTTCTTCGCCAAAATTTTCCTAATCCATTTAATCCTACCACAGAGATAATGGTTTCAACGACTGGGAAATCCGACATCACAATAAATGTTTACGATATTCTCGGCCGCTTTGTAGAGACTATTTTTAGCGGTTCATTGTCTGCGGGAAACCACTCTATCCCTTGGGATGCTGCCGGCTTGTCGAGTGGAACATATTTGTGCGTTGCCAATAACACCAAATCAGTCAAAAGTATTAAGCTCGTACTATTGAAATAAGCCGTCGACTAACCAGTCACCCATCCGGTGGCCTGTAAACGAATGACGCGAAGCGAGCGGCTTTTTGGATGGAATATAGTATTTCCGCAAGCAAAGGCTGATTTTCGTGCTTAATCAACGGAAAGTGTGTCGCAGCTCCCGCCAAAGAAAAGCGCGATCCTCGATTCGACCGAAGTCGAATCGAGACTTGGTTCTCGTCCATGGGGCAGTCATCAAACACATAAATAGAATGGAGGGGTAATTATGCAAAAAGTACTCTTGATAGCCCTGATTGCATTCAGTTGTTCACTGACCGCATTATCTCAGACGCAACCGGATACGAATAAGGAGGCATCCAGAGCATATCTGGAAGCCGATAGAAGCTTGAACGAGGTCTATCAGAAAATACTTGAGAAGAATCGCGCGAAAGGGAAATTTCTCAAGAATCTCAGAAACGTTCAGAGGGCGTGGATAAATTATCGAGATGCAGAATTTACTTTGAAATATCCAGAAACGGTTATTCATGACCATGGAACCAAAATTACAGATTCTCAGGCCGCATACCTTACAAAGCTGACCGAAGAAAGGACGAAAATACTCCAGGAATTGTTGAACCGGCATTCAGGCGGAACGATAACCTATGCCAATGGCTACACAATACACACGTTTACCGTGAGCGGAACTTTTTCTTGTCTTGAAAGTGGTCTTGTGGAAGTTCTCGTTGTAGCTGGTGGCGGAGGCGGTGGAGGAACAATCAGAGGTGGTGGCGGTGGTGGTGGAGTAATTTACAACGCTTCCTATTTTACTTCCGGCGACATAGCTGTAACTGTAGGCGCTGGTGGTCTTGCCGGGACAGCGGGAGAAACCAGTGGTTTTCATGGCGAGAACTCGTCATTTGGGTCGTTAACTGCTATTGGTGGAGGAAGTGGGGATGCGGGATCCGGTGGAAGTGGAGGAGGTGCCAATCGTGGTCAAACAGTCGGCGGGGCTGGAACCGTTGGCCAAGGTAATGAAGGCGGTGGAGGTTTAGCTGTTGACAACACTTGTGGCGGTGGCGGGGGAGCTGGCGCAGCCGGTGGTCCAGGAAATTTGTTAGCAGGTGGCGATGGTGGTAACGGATTATGTTTTTCTATCAGTGGTTCAAGTGTTTACTATGCAGGTGGTGGCGGCGGTGGTGCACGTGTTGGCGACGGAAGGACTGCCGGCACAGGCGGCATTGGTGGCGGTGGGAACGGGGGCGTGATTACTAATGGCACAAGTGGAGTAACTAATTCTGGCGGTGGCGGAGGAGCAGGAGGATTCGGTGGAGGAGGATTCGAGGGGTATCGGTCAGGAGGAAATGGTGGCTCAGGAATAGTTATTGTGCGTTATCCAGTAAAATGAAATTCCAAAAGATCGACAGGCAATATCGTAGCACTTACAGCAGCCATGAGGACTTTAAAAGTTATCGATAGGGGTACACAAGATTATCTTTCATCAGAAAACTAAGGACTAAGGAGGTTCACTCGTGCTCGCTGCTCTCGCGTTTGTTGCTGTCGTCATCATCCTGAGGTTTTTTCTTCCAGCAGGAACTCCTCCCATCCGCGTGAAGGGAAAAAGCGATCCATCGAAAACGATCGCTGTTCTCGAAAAAATCACTCTCGGTGGAAGTGATCAGTGGATTCTGGAACGATCGGAGAACACCGACAATCCGATCATTCTATTCCTGCACGGCGGACCAGGAACATCCCAACTTACATCAAACAGGCGGGATACTAAAGACCTTGAGAAATCGTTCATCGTTGTAAACTGGGATCAACGAGGGGCGGGAAAGTCGTACAGCGCAATCCGCGATGCTGACAAAATGAACATTGACCAATTTGTCGAGGACACCCGGGAGCTCGCACAATTCTTGTTGAAGAAATTCGACAAGCAGCGGATTGTTCTCGTTGGACACTCGTGGGGGACCGTTATCGGCGCTCTGACCGTATCACGATATTCGAATCTCTTCTCTTGCTATATCGGCATTGGACAAGTTGCCAATATGGAAGATGGGGAGCGTGCATCGTACCGATGGACGCTCAAGCAGGCCAGAGATAGTAATGACAAGAAGGCAATCGCGACCCTCGAGAGCATAGGTCTTCCACCATACCAGGGGGATTGGCAAAAGAAAACCATAACCGAACGCAAATTGGTGGCACGTTTTGGCGGTGAGTACCACGCGAGCAGGATCGGGGCGTTTGGCGTGGTCATCCGAAGCGTACTGTTTTCACGTGAATATGGATTCATCGATCGAATCAATGTCTTCAAAGGCCTCCTGGGTTCTATGAAAATACTCTGGCCACAATTGCTCAAGGTTAATTTGTTCAAAAGCCTGCCAGAATTCAAAATCCCGGTATATTTCGTCGAGGGAAGGTTTGATCACGAGGTACCTTCGGAAATCGCGGAACGGTATTTTGATGTGATCAAAGCCCCATC
>CAZOIM010000144.1:0-5503 GCA_964579855.1 uncultured Ignavibacteriaceae bacterium
TGTCGTAAGCCGTGCAGTTCTTGCACTATCGATAAGATCCTCGGTAAAATGAAGGTTGTCCACATTAATCCAGATAAAGAGATCCTGTAGCCCGCCCACTTGTTGAAGTCGGTTTAGGAAGCTGTCTTCCACTTTGTACTTTTCTACCATCTGATTCACGAGGGCCTCACGGACGATGTGGGCACGTTGGATCGCGGTCACCTTTGCTTGTTCTAGCATCGCATTCTCCTGCGACCGGTTGTTCAAGAAATAACTTCCGGCAACGAGAATGAGAAACATGGGAACAAAAGTCAGCAGTAACTTCGTGGTGAGTTTGAGATTTGTAAACATAGTTGTGTTATCTCCCTCCTGCATAAATGAGAATCAAATCAAGTCTTGCACCGCACCGAGGTCGAGCGTTGCAGGCAATCAAGTATGTTAAGTTTGGATGCTTCGTAAACGGTGAGTGGACGCCCAAAAGGTAATTCATTCCTTTCAAACGTCCACCCGGATCATACCAATTGTCTTACTGAGATGCAATCAGAAACTACTTGCTGCTGGTTCGTTCCGTTGCAGGTATCGGTTTCCTTGGAAATTTAGCGTCGCGCATTGCGGCTTGGTACAGGAAGAATGCCTCAATCGTGGAAGCTTGCTTCAGATCGTTCTCCTGTGCCCGGTCGTAAACATCCATGTTCGAGTGATGCGTTCGGGTTTCGTATTCCAGGGGATCCTGGATAAATTGAAAACCCGGAAGTCCTACTGCATCAAATGAAAGATGATCAGTGCCGCCGGTATTGGAGATCGTAATTGTCTGTGCCGCTGGATCGCCAAACGCGGCAAGCCATGCACGGAAGACCGGCCTTGCGGCCTCATTCCCTTGCAGATACACTCCACGTACCTTTCCTGATCCGTTGTCATCGTTGAAATAGACATCGAATTTTTCCGATTCCGGCAACGTCGTCAGCGTTCCGCTGCCTCCTCGTCCCATCATCTCTGCAAATCGATCGCCGCCCTTTCGTTCGCCATAATGTCTGGCAACATACGAGGCCGAGCCAAGGAGTCCCTCTTCTTCCGAGCACCATAATCCGATTCTTATCGTTCGACGCGGCTGTAACCCAGTCGACTTGATAATCCGAAATGCTTCCATCGCCGCTGCTGACCCGGTTCCGTTGTCTGTGGCGCCAGTACCCGCGTGCCATGAATCGAAATGGCCGCCTGCCATAACGACTTCATCTTTCAGATCGGTGCCGGGAATCTCTGCAATAATATCGAATCCTGAATCCGCTTTCGTGAATTCGACCTCGAGATTAACTTCAAGTTTGAGTTTCTGGCCCTTCTCGATCATACGAATCATCCGATTGTAGTTCTCGCTAGCGACAGTAACTTGAGGCATGATCTTCGGCGCATCAGGACTGTATGCGGCAAGGCGCGCGCCAAACAGGTCCTGCAAAGATTTTGGGCTTCGCGGGATTGTTGCACTCTGGACAAAGACAGTTCCGAAATCCCCACGGGAAGCATCCAACAACATCACTGCGCCTTCTTTTTCGCAGAACTCGACTTTCTGGGCGTTGAGCCTGGCGTTTTCCAGAAATCGTTCAAATCTTGTTGAATCAAAACGTGCCCGACCACGACCGCCGCCAACCGAATTCGCGTTGGAAAGCTGAAGAAGAGTCGAATCCGGCGTGCGACTTCCGTCCGGCGTAAAATGAGGTTTCAGTTCAATAGGATCGGAAATAAGCACGAAAGCACCTTTGAGTTTCCCTGCATACTTCGTGAGATCGGCTTCGCTCTTTGCCTGAAGGTACACTGCATCCCCGCGGACGGTTCCCTTCACGCCGGGAGACCACGCCTTCGGATATGCAATCAACGGAAATGCTCTCGGTTCGATGACCTGTGCGGAGAAGCGTTTGAGCGACCAGCCCTTGCCAACGGGATTAGTGTTTTCGAAGTGGACGTTTTCCAGTCCCCAGTCCTTCAGTTTTGATGCGGCCCATTCTGCAGCTTCCTTGTATTCAGGCGACCATGCAAGACGAGGTCCGTATACGTCGCTCAGGTAACTCAAAACTTCCATGACTTGTGAATGATTCATTCCCTCGTTCTTGATCTTGGCGAGAGCAGTTGTGTCAATCTGTTCTTCCATTGTCTGCCCAATCGCAACACACGATATGGCCAGCGCAAATCCGAATGCGACTCCTATCTTCACCATAACCTGCCTCCCAATAATGAATGAATTTTGAAGTACAAACCGAATACCCAGGACCAATATCAGTAAATGCAGAGAACCCTTTGAAGAATAAATCGTCAGCGAATTCCTGGTCACTTATTGTGACGTGTCTACATTGAACGAGTCCTCTTTCCAAACATAACGAATTGAAAATAATATTCCAATTTTTGAGAAGCGACACCTTCTGATCGTAGTGGAAATTCTTGAATGTTGGAAAAAGGTGCTGCAACGCTCGAAGAATCGGAGAATACTCTTGCCATTCGTACGTTACTCTTGTAATATGAAGAGAGGGGTTTTGCAGTCGTGTCACACCTCTACGAAGCTATCGCAGAGATTCCGGGCTTCGACGAGCAAAGGTTCAGAAGTCTGGCGTGGGCTCGAAGAATAACACATACCAAAAGCAGTCCGCACGATTCCATTCCAATCAGGATAGCGATTTGCAATGCCGATTCTGTTCAAATTCGGAACCGTAGTTTATTCCGGTCCGCTTCATTTGTATAAGTTTTTCGGCACGGAAAATGCGGATGACTCACCTGTTTGGATATTGATGTTTCGACCCAAAGTGTATGCCAATTAATCAAAACTTGTCAGTTGGATCAAGCGACTCGGTAACGTTCATTTTGGATGACAGGGTCCATACTGTCGGCTTCAGTTCTCTGTCTGGTCTCAATCCAACCACGACGGTCCTGCAGTATCTGCGAACACTTCCCGGTCATCGGGGTGTGAAAGAAGGTTGTGCTGAGGGTGATTGCGGTGCATGTACCGTTGTAGTGGGTGAATTGATCGATAATCGGAGAATCAAGTATCGCGCTGTTGATTCCTGTCTCTTGTTCCTGCCTATGCTTCACGGCAAGCAACTCATAACCGTGGAAAATCTCAAAGGTTCAAATGGAGAATTGCATCCTGTCCAGCAAGCAATGGTAGATTTGCACGGTAGTCAATGCGGATATTGCACGCCGGGAATCGTGATGTCGATATTTGCTCTCGGGAAGAACATTCAGCATCCTCGTGCGGAAGATGCCAGGATTGCACTTGCGGGGAATTTGTGTCGTTGTACGGGATATCGACCGATAATCGACGCTGCGATCAAATCAAGTGAGGAAATTTCCAACGATCGGTTTGCCGTCGCACAATCGCACACTGTTCAGATGTTGAAGTCAATCACGAGGAGGAGCCTCTCTGTTGTCACAGCATCACAGCGATATGATCAACCAGCCAAGCTTAAGGAATGTCTTGTCTTGATCAGGAAATTTCCAAAAGCGGTCATCATCAACGGCGCGACTGACGTAGCGCTGCGGGTGACGAAGAAATTTGAATCTCTTCCACATAGTATTGACCTCTCCCGTGTGAAAAGTCTGGCGAACGTGAGAAAGAGCAGGTCAGCAATCACGATCGGAGCTGGAGTCAAAGTCAACGACGTGATGAATCTTGTCAGGAAGGACTTTCCTGCTTTGTGGGAGATGTTGAGTGTATTTGGCGCTGAACAGATAAGAAACGTTGCAACATTGGGAGGGAATGTCGGAACGGCATCGCCTATTGGTGATACGCTGCCGGTGTTGATCGCGTACGGGGCTGGAATCGTTTTGGAAAGCAAACGAGGGAAACGGACCGTTAAGGCCGATGATTTCGTCACTGGCTACAGAAAAACCGAACGTCGACCTGACGAACTTATTACGGCAATTATTCTTCCGGTACCATCGAAAAGCGCCAAAATTCATTCATACAAGGTTTCAAGGCGCAGAGATCTTGATATATCCACGGTGAGTTCAGGGTTCATGATTGATCTGGATGGGAGAGGTGTCATAAACGATGTCGTCCTTGCCTATGGCGGAATGGCGGAACGAACCAAACGGGCGAAGTCGACGGAGAAATTTCTTAAAGGTCGGTTATGGACGCTTGAGGTCGTTGAACAAGCACAGCAGTTTGTCCGCAAAGATTTCAATCCAATATCGGATGTGCGGGGAAGCGCCGAATTTCGGATGGCTGCCGCAAAGAATTTAATAATGAAATTTTGGATCGATACGAAGTAATGACGCAACAAATTCCACACGAGAGTGCGATCCTTCACGTAACGGGTGAAGCGCGATACATCGATGACTTGCCTGTGAGTGAAAATCTCCTTGTCGGCCGCGTCATTTACAGCCCGCATGCACACGCACGTATCCTTTCATTCGATCTTTCGAGAGCAAGAAAAGCGCCGGGTGTTGCAGCCGTATTATCATTCAACGATATCCCCGGGCACAATCAGATGGGGCCTGTTGTCAAGGATGAACCTTGCCTTGCAGAAAATGAGGTGACCTTCGTTGGTCAGGCAATGTTTCTCATCGCTGCTGAAAGCGATGCCCAGTGTCGTGTTGCGGAAAAACTGATCGAGGTGAAGTACAAGCCTCTCAAGTCCATTCTCACGATCGAGGATGCGATCGAGAAGAATAATCTGCTCGGGCCACCAAGGACAATGAATCGAGGCGATGCCGACACAGCCATGAAGGGTTCTCCTCACGTCATCAAAGGAGAACTTCGTACCGGGGCTGCAGAGCATTGGTACCTTGAGAGTCAGGCTGCGTTGAGCGTACCTGGCGAGGGCACGGAGATCGCCGTCTATAGCTCATCACAAAATCCAAACGAAACGCAGGCGGTTGTTGCTGAAGTTCTTGGCATCAGGAAAAAGGATGTCGTCGTCGAAGTTCGACGGATGGGAGGCGCTTTCGGTGGCAAGGAAACGCAGGCCAATCACACTGCGTGTTGGAGTGCCTTGCTCTGTAGGGCAACCGGACGCCCTGTGAAGATTCGCTTGTTCCGTGATGATGACATGATCATGACGGGAAAACGTCACAGATTCCTCATTCGGTATGAAGCGGGCTTTGATGATGAAGGAAGAATTCGGGCTGTCAAATTCGAACTCAATAGTGATGCAGGAGCAGCAGCGGATCTTTCTTTTGCGATCATGGAACGGGCGATGCTGCATAGTGATAACGCCTATTTTATTCCGAACATGTCTATCCTTGCAAGAGTCTGGAAAACGAACTTGCCGTCGAATACTGCCTTCCGGGGGTTTGGCGGTCCGCAAGGAATGGCGGCAATCGAAACGATCATCGACCGCATTGCGCGACATCTTCGTACGGATTCGCTGGAAATCCGAAAAAAGAATTTCTATGGTCTCACGGAAAATAACGTGACGCACTACGGCCAGGTTGTGGAAAACAATCGCCTCCCACTGTTGGTCGACCAACTTATGAAGTCGTCGGAGTACACCAACAGAAGAAAGCATGTCGAGGAATTCAACCGATCAAATGAATTCTA
>CAZOIM010000144.1:5603-9248 GCA_964579855.1 uncultured Ignavibacteriaceae bacterium
AACACTTCTGCGACAGCAGCTTCCTCCGGGACTGATCTCAACGGCATGGCGGTGAAGAACGCAATAGCGATACTGAAAGAGCGGATCGCGGGCACCGTTGCCGTTCTGTTCAATGAGAAAGAACCGGGTATCATCACTGACAAGAGCGACATTGTCTTCGAGAACGATGCCATTTTCGATTCAAAGCATCCTGAACGCAAAATCGGATTTTCTGAAGCGATGCCTCAAATGGTATTGCGGCAAGTGAGTCTCAGCACGACGGGCTATTACAAAACGCCTGGTATCAAATGGGATAAGATCAAGGGATGGGGAAAACCATTTCATTACTATGCATTCGGAATGGCCGTTTCAGAAGTGTTGGTTGATGTCCTGACCGGTGCCTTCAGACTTTTGCGAACGGATATCCTCCACGACGTCGGTGATTCGATCAATCCCGGGATAGATATTGGCCAGATTGAAGGCGGTTTCATACAAGGTGTCGGCTGGGTCACGACCGAAGAAATAAAGTGGGATGCATCGGGAAATCTGATGACACATTCACCTGATACGTACAAGATCCCCACTGCTCAAGATATCCCGGAAGATTTCCGAGTCGCGTTGCTCGAAGGCGTTCCAAATCCAAGCGTCATTCGCAGGAGCAAGGCGGTCGCCGAGCCACCTCTGATGCTCAGTCTGTCGACGTGGCTTGCCATTAAGGATGCAATATCGGCGACAGCCAACCATGCATTCGAACCTGACTTCTCGCTCCCGGCCACCAATGAGGTTATTTTACTTTCTATCGAGAAGCTCAAGCAATTAAAGAAACCCGGTGTAGTTCACCAGGTGTCCGCATGACAAAATCCGCATCTTCATTCGTCACCGGACTCCGCTGTTTCATCTGTAACGAGATTATTCCAAATGGGAATGTCCACACGTGCCCTAAGTGTGGTGTGCAAGGCATCCTCGATGTCCAATACGATTATGCGGCTGTTGGCAAGCGTCTTACCCCTCTGACACTTCGGGACCGACAACTCAATCATTGGCGGTTTCGTGAGTTGCTGCCCATTTCATCGGACGCAATAATTCCCCACTTGCACATCGGCTGGACGCCAACGTATGATGTACCGCGACTCGCCGCAAATGTCGGAATCAGCCGGATGTTTCTCAAAGACGATGGAAGAAATCCTACGAGCTCGTTCAAAGACAGGGCAAGTTCCATCGGAGTGTTGAAGGCGCAGGAGTTCGGCTATTCCACAATCGCGTGCGCTTCGACCGGGAATGCCGCATCATCTCTCGCAGGACTCTCTGCGGCCGTCGGTCTTCGTAGTATAATTTTTGTTCCCCAGCGGGCACCGGAACCCAAGATCACTCAGCTTCTGATTTTTGGTGCAACAGTTGTTCGAGTGCAAGGCACTTACGAACAGGCGTTTGATCTCTGCAGCGAAGCTTGCAAGAGATTTGGATGGTACAATCGCAATAGCGGAACGAATCCGTTCCTTGTCGAAGGAAAAAAGACTGCCGGGCTTGAAATCGCCGAGCAATTTGGTATAACGATTCCGGATTGGGTTGTGGTCTCCGTCGGTGACGGATGCACGATCGGAGGAATAGGCAAGGGTCTGAGGGAAATGAAGAAGCTCGGATTTATCAATCGGGTCCCCAGGTTGCTTGGCGTTCAGGCAGAAGGCGCTTGCCCGATCGTCAAGTCGTTTGCGAGCGGAGAAGATCTCGTCTCCGTTCCAACGAATACAATCGCCGACAGCATTGCTGTTGGCACTCCGCGAAACTGGCGTCGCGCCATACAAGAAATCCGGGAATCTGAAGGAGCTATGATTTCGGTAACGGATGAAGAAATCCTCGATGCCATGCGTTCGACGGCCAGATTGGGTGGCGTGTTCGGTGAACCGGCGGGGGTAGCAGGCGTGGCAGGGCTAAAGAAAGCTGTTGCACACGGCCTGCTCAATCCTGACTCATCGGCGGTCGTCATCATAACCGGAAACGGTCTCAAGGATATTCAGTCAGCCAAACAAGCAACGGGAACGCCACTCGATATTGAACCCAAAATCGAAATTCTTGAAAAGAGACTCAGAGAAAGCAAAATAGTTTAGCGCAATTGAGGCGGATCCAATACATCGATATCTGTCGTTTAGAGATTAACGTCATTGAAATGGATAGCCAATGAATCTCGTTCTAAGAAATGCAAAAGCAATGATACTCAATCCACCTTCGGTACAGGAATGCGACATCCGTATTTCTGAAGGAGAAATTGTATCGATCGCGCCACATCTAAAGACTCTGCGTGGTGAAGAAACCATCGACCTCTCGGGCAAAATCGTGATGCCCGGTTTCGTTTGCTCGCACACGCATCTTTATTCGGCGCTTTCACGGGGAATGCCTGCACCTTCAAAACCCCCCAGAAATTTCGTGGAGATCCTTGAAAGAATCTGGTGGAAATTGGATGAAGCGCTTGACGAAGAGTCGATTTACTATAGCGCATTGATGGGAGCAATTGAGTCATTGAAATTCGGAACCACGACGCTCATCGACCACCACGCATCTCCCAACCACATCAAAGGCTCTTTGGATGTTATAAAGGAGGCAATGTCCAGGGTAGGGCAGCGTGGTATTCTCTGCTATGAGACAACCGATCGTGGTGGATTGAAGAAACGCGATCTCGGTTTGGAGGAAAACGAGCGCTTTGTCACTGAGAACACGAGCAACATTCATTTCCGCGGTACGATCGGTGCGCACGCAAGTCTCACGTTGGGAAACGATTCCTTAAGAAGACTCGGCGAGCTGGCCGAACTGTACGACACGGGTGTCCACATCCACGTTGCCGAAGACAGAGCAGATGTCTTGGACTCCGAAAAGAAACATCGGATGAACCTCGTTGATCGACTTCAGAAATTTGGAATCCTGAGAAGAAAATCGATCGTCGCACACGGCGTTCATCTGACGGAGAAACAACTCGCGAAGGTTGAACGCTCCGGCTCGTGGATGATACACAATCCACGTTCGAATATGAACAATGCTATCGGATATGCTCCGCTGAAATGGTTTGGTCACCACGCGGCATTGGGGACAGACGGCTTCCCCGCAGACATGTTCGAGGAAGCAAAATTTGGATACTTCAGGAATGCAGAATCGGACTCCCGGACGGAATTCAGCCGACTGCCTTCTATGCTGCAGAATGGTCAGAAGTTGGTGTCAGATTTCTTTGGTCGCTCATTTGGATCGTTTTCAAAAAGTTGTCCTGCGGATCTGGTAGTCCTCGACTACAATCCACCGACTCCGCTTCACACAAAAAATCTCCAAGGACATTTTCTCTTTGGCATGAATGCGACCTCCGTTCAGCACGTGATGGTGGATGGCAATTGGGTTGTCTGGGACCGGCAAGTGCTTGGAATTGACGAACAAGCCGTCGCAGAAAAAGCAAGGAAAGTTGCGTTGAAACTCTGGAAACGAATGCATGGCTGAGAAACTCAAAATAATCGGCAAATCGGAACGGCGAGTTGATGCGTGGGGAAAAGTCACGGGGCGGGCGAAATTCGCGGATGACTACAATGTCGGACATCAACTCATTGGCAAAGTGCTGCGGTCGAAATACCCGCACGCGAGAATCGTTCGAATCGATACTTCCCGCGCAAACGCGCTGCCGGGAGTCCACGC
>CAZOIM010000144.1:9348-10663 GCA_964579855.1 uncultured Ignavibacteriaceae bacterium
GCCGATTTCGTCCTTGAGCGAAAATTCAAAACCCAATTCATCGAACATTCTTACATTGAGCCGGAAGGGGTGCTTGCTGAACCGGATGAACAGGGTGGAGTAAAGATAGTAGGATCGGTGCAAAACCTGTTTTCGAGCAGGCGATCTGTCGCTGCAGCGTTAAACTTGCCTCTCAATAAGGTCCAAATTGTCCAGGCAACACTCGGCGGTTCGTTCGGCGGAAAAGATGAAGCAATGACGTCGATGTGCTGCAGGGCTGCCTTGCTTGCGTTGAAGACCGGAAGACCGGTCAAGATGGTGAACACCCGCGAAGAGTCGATGCTCGAAAGCTACAAGCGTCATCCGTACGTCCTCTATTACAAATGGGGTGCAAAGAACGACGGCTCGATCACAGCGATGGAATCCAAAATCATTGCGGACGGGGGAGCTTATGCCTCAATGAGTCAATTTGTAACGTGGAGATCGGTTGTCCAGGCCACTGGACCGTACTATTGCGAAAACGTTAAAACCGACGTCTATGCTGCCTACACGAACAACAATTATACAGGTGCAATGCGGGGGTTTGGATCGCCTCAGGTGAACTTCGCAATAGAGTCGATGATGGACGAACTGGCAGAAAAAGTCGGCGTGAGTCCGCTCGAGATACGGATGAAAAATGGGTTTGAAATTGGAGCGGTCACTGCTACCGGCCAGAAGTTGACGCACGTTGTCAGTCTCAAAGAAGTGTTGACCAAAGCGGCAAATGCAATCGAGTTCGAGAAGAAATGGAAACGATACCGCCTGGCAAAGAACGCGGAAAAGAAACTTGGCGTTGGATTGGCGTGCAGTTATCGTGGAGTCTCTCTCGGCGCTGAAGGTGCGGATGCTGCTGAGACCATTGTCTCAGTTCAGACCGACGGAAGCGTTATTGTCTCATCGGGGGTAACCGACATGGGACAAGGAGCGCAAACGCAAATGTCCCAAATTGCGGCTGAAGTATTGGGAATCTCGATGAGTCGAATCCAATTCCTGAACACGAATACGAGCCGCGTTGCCGATTCAGGACCTACCGTTGCCTCGCGAGGAACCATTATGGGAGGATCGGCAGCCAAGAACGCTGCTGAAAATGTACGCAAGACGCTTCTTGAAGTCGGTTCCACGATGACCAAAGTCGGAATCTCCGAACTTGATCTTCAGGACAATTATTTGACAAACGCAGCTAATGGTCAGCGCCTCGCGTCATTTGCCGAGCTTGCCACCGAATGTTTCAACCAGGGAAAGCCTATGATCGGTTTAGGTTGGCATAAATCGCCAAAAACTTCATGGGATGAAGAGC
>CAZOIM010000145.1:0-10551 GCA_964579855.1 uncultured Ignavibacteriaceae bacterium
AACCAGGTGATCTCGCAGAACGGAGTCTCGTCCCTGCCGCCCGTGAACTTCCCGCCGGTCCCCAACGCCAACGCCCAGGCAGTGCTCGCGCGCCAGGGCTACAACCCAGGAGGCTCTCAATGAGCGAAGATCTCAGTCCCGCCGAGCTGCGCCAGGCGTATCGCATCAAGTTCCTCGAACAGAATCCCAAGCTGAGCGCGCGCGAGGCGCGGGACACGCTGACGCTGCGGCCGATCCTGCTCGACGAGAACCGCCGGCCGATTCTTCCCAAGGTGCTCCGCATCGGCGACCGAACGCGCGAAATGAAGTTCAGCTGGAAGCCGCTGCACGAGCGCTGCGACGACGTCGAGTCGCACATCTCCAACAAGCGGCTGAAAGGCAAAGTCGCCGACGAGATTGACATCCTCAACGCCTATTGGGGCTGGCGCGGGATCATCGAGCCCGAATACGACCTGCTCGAACCCTACACGCTCGTCGACACCGAGGCCTATTACCGCCAGGCGCTCCGCCGCATGCACTCGCTGATGTTCCGCAACGGCGTCGAGATCATGGGCGAGAACCAGACCTTCGTCGACTACGTCAAGAAGCGCGTCAACCAGGTCGCCTACGTGATGGGCGTCACCTTCGACAACTTCCTGAAGGACGTGCTGTGGAACCTGCTGGTCTGCTCGAACTGCATCGTCACCAAGGTCCGCGACAACGAGAGCTCGGGCGGCGTCAAGAGCGACAAGAACGAGAACCGCGTTCCGGTCGCGGCATACGCGATCATCCCGCCGCACACCATCTTCCCGTTCCTCGACGGCAAGGGCCACATCCAGGTGTGGCGCCGCTTCTACAAGGACGGCCGGCCGTACCGCGACTACAAGCCCGAGGACATCATCCACTTCTTCTGGGACCGCAAGCCCGGGCACCTGTTCGGGACGCCGCGCACGGCGGCGGTCCGCGACGACATCTTCGCCCTCCGGCGCCTGGAGGAGAACCTCGAGCTGCTGCTGGTCCACCATCTGTTTCCGCTGTTCCACGTCAAGGTCGGCACGCCCGAGGACCCGGTGACGTACCTGCCCGACGGCTCGAGCGAGATCGACTACATCCGCGCCCAGATCCAGAACATGCCGAAGGAGGGCGTGTTCGTCACCGACGACCGCGTCTCGGTCGATGTCCACGGCGCCGAAGGCCAGGGCATCGATCCCCAGCCCGTACTCGACCACTTCAAGCGCCGCGTGCTGGTAGGCATCGGCGTCTCCGGCATCGACGTCGGAGAAGCAGACACCGCCAACCGCTCGACCGCCGACAACGTCAGCCAGAACCTCAAGGACGCGATCAAAGCCGACCTGAGCTGGTTCAGCGGCCAGGTGAAGATGGAGATCTTCAAGGAGATGTTCACCGAGTCGAAGATCAAGATGTCGGTCCAGAACGCCGTGGCCGACGTCGGCCTGGGCTTCGGCGAGATCGACACCGACGGCCAGATCAAGCAGGAGACGCACGCGATGAACGCGTACAACAACCACCTGCTCAACGAAGACGAAGCCCGCCGGCGGATGCGCATGAAGCCCCTCGCAGACGACGAGCGCAAGAAGAGCCACCACGAGCTGCACATCGTAGGGCTGGAGAAGGTCCGCCACGGCCACACCAAGGAGCTCGCCAATATCGACCACAAGCACGCGCTCGAGTTGCAGGAGAAGGCCGGCGAACAGCAGGCCCGGACCGCGGCCGTCCAGGCCGTCTCGACCAAGAAGACCAAGGTCACGCACAAGAGCGCATCGGGCGGATCGCGCACCAAGGAGACCCACGAGCCGACCGCCCACGCCCAGAAGATGGTCGCCCAGATCATGCAGCCGTCCAACCAGCACGGGCGCAACTTCGATCCGCACAAGGCCAAGTCGAGCGAGGATCCTGCTCTGGCGAAAGCCGTCTATGACGAACTGATAGTGGTCCTGCACAACCTTCAGGCCTCCCACGAGCTGGACTTCTCGGTCTGGCGCCTCGAATCCGGGAAGGTGATCGATGCGATGGTCGACGATCCGGTCCTCGCCGCGGACCTCAAGAACGCGGTCGCGCTCTCCTACGACGAGGATCTTCTGCTCGCACTGCTCAGGGCCGGAGCCTCGCCGGATGCGGAAAGTGATGATTCCGACTCAGACCGTACTGACGGTTAGTTGTACCCGCCTATACTAACAACGCCCGTATGAGTAACACTACGAATCCAGGCGGCGCGCGCACGGTGCGGATGCCTATTCCGACCGTGAACAAAGTTCCGCTCACCACGTTCATCAACAACCTGAACGTTCCCGGCATGACGCAGCAGCAGGCCGCCGGGGTCGCAACCGCGATCCAGTCCGGTCGGGTGATTGCGCCGATGCAGGGCAAGTAAAGGAGACGATGGCCGACGGACTCATCCTCATGCGCGATTACGTGACCCTCTCGACGAGGGCCGCGGAGAACAAGCGGTACGTGTTCGAGTGCAAGGATTCGAAGTCCGAGAGCGGCCACTCGCTCTACATCAAGACCGAGGCGACGCACGCCGGCATCATCACGGGCAACCTCAAGTTCTACCGCCCCGACCGGATGCAGGACAGCTGCCACACCTGGACGACGAAAGGCAAGCCGCGCAAACCGGTCCTGCTCAACCACGACAAGACAGGGGCGTGTGTGGGCCGCGTGCACAAAGCCCGCTACGTCGACATGTCCTACCAGTACGTGTCGGAGCAGCCGGGCGTGAAGAGTCTGGTCTTCTACGATTCGCAGTCGAAGAAGCGCCTGAACCTGTTCGAATCAGTCGACTGGGTGGTTCAGAACCTGCACGCGCGGCCCGATTACAAGGGCCTGGGATACATCGAGCTCGACATGAACGTCACCGAGCCCGAGGCGATCCGCAAGGTTCTGTCGGACGAGTTCCTGACCGTGTCGGTCTCGTTTGCGACCAACGCCGGGATCTGCTCGGTCTGCCATACCGACTGGGCGACCGAGGATCGCTGCGAGCACGAGCTGGGCCAGAGCTACGGCGCCAAGAAGATGTTCCTCATCACCGGGGACTTCTTCTACCGCGAGTGCAGCTTCGTCAACTTCCCGGCCGATCCGTGGGCCCAGGTCACCAACAAGGATGCGGTCCGGCAGGTCGCCGACTCCATCGCCAACCGGGTGTTCTTCCTGGGGCTGCCGGTCGAGCGGCGCCAGATCATTCTCAACGCGGCCGACGGCCTGATCGGCGACGACTTCCTGGGATCGGACATTCAGCCGGCCACGGACGAAGACATCGAGGACGAGGACATGGACCTGAAAGCACTGCTCGACGAGATCAAGTCGGAGGCGCTCACCAAGGAGCGCGCGCTTGCCATCCGTGGCGAACTCGGCGACGCCGAGGACAAGAAAGCCGTGAAGCGGGCGCTCAGCTCGCTCAACGCCCGCATCCGGGCCAACGGCTGGGCCGAAGACTCCGCCTCCCCGACCAGGGAGCAGGTCGAAGCCAAGATCGCCTCGATCGCCGACGTGCTCGCGACGCTCGCCGACGACGCCAAGCCGAACTACGTGCGCCAGCTGGCCGACGAAGCCGCGGCATTCGGGATCGAGTTCAAGGCGCCCGAGGTCGAGACGCCTGTCGTTCAGGATCCGACGCCTGGCGCGACGGAAGGCCAGACCGATGCCGCCGCCCCCGAAGTCCCGGCTGTCGACGACAAGACCAAGGGCGATGCGCCGGTCCTCTCCGACTCCGTCACGAAGCTCTTCGAGGGCGAGGACGCCGCGAAGATGCCGAACAAGGACAAGATTCTCAAGCACCTCGAGGCGACCCAGACGCTCTACGGCGCGCTCGAGAACGACGACGAGAAGGGCCGTTACCGCAGCGCGCTCGGCGCCATGCTGCAGGTCTTCGACGCCGAGAGCTGGCTCGCCTACATCAAGACGCGCATCACCGAGGCGGGCGACGCGGTCGTCTCGCAGAAGGAGCTCGACACGCTGCACGACGCCGTCGACAGTTACGAGACCACGCTCAAGCAGCTCGAGGGCGACAAGGCCGCCCTGCTCAAGACCAACACGGTCCTGGTGAAGGACCACAAGCGCCTGCTCGCGACGGTGGTCGTCGCCGGCGCGGTCATGAGCGGAGAGAAAGGATTCACCGGACTCGGCGCGGATCAGATCCAGGCGGAGATCGAGCGCCGGAGCCAGCGCACGCTGAACAGTCTTCAGGATTCGCTCGAGGACGTGAAGAGCAAACTTCCCGGCTTCGAAGCTCCGAAGGCGGACGCCGCCAAACCCGACGAGGTTGCCAACGACGTGAGCGACAACGCCACGGCGAAGGAGAAGGGTGAGCCGGGACCGGCCGCCCCTCCGACCGAGGACGCCCAGAGCGACAACCCGGTCCGGACTCCGCTCGCACGTATCTACGGTTCCAAGCAGGCCAGGATGATCGAGGCCCGGAACCGCTTCGCCAACAAGGCAAAGGAAAAGGAGTAATACCATGAGCTTCGACGTCAACAATCAGTACACCGGCACGTTCTTCGGCAAGGATCGTCTGGGCCACACGACCCCGGATCCGGACGGGTCCGAGTGGTTGCGCCCGTTTCTGCCGGTTCCCTACCCGGCTCCCTGGCTGCCCGGCAAGCGGCGCGATGAAGGTCACCCCGTCGGTGCGCAGGTCGTTCTGAGCGCCGGCCACCTGGTCGGCCTCGACAAGAGCGGCGCACTCATTCCCGGCGGCCTGATGAGCGGCTCGACCGGCAACGGCGGCCCCTCCTGCGCCATCAAGTACAGCGCCGACGACGTCGGTTTCGCCTTCAACCCGAAGACGGGCGTGAAGGTGGCCGCGGCCGGCGAGAGCGTTCTGCTCGCCTGCGCGACCGACGCGGCGGCTCCGCTGACGGTCGACGGCGTGGAGTACGACGCCGCTGCGATCACCTGGGCGAAAGCCTGCGACCTGATCCCGGGCGGCGTGGCGCGGCCGGTCGGCTACGCCATCCGCAACGTCTTCCAGTACCTGGGCGGCGTGAGCGTCACCGCGACCACCAAGGGCATGGCGTACGGCCTCAACGGCGTGACCCCGGTCGGCAAGAACGGCGCCTCGTTCGCCGTGCACAACTACATGCACGAGCCCGGCACCGCGGTCCAGACCATGATGATCCTCCACCTGCCCTGGATCGGCAAGGATCTGGCGCAACTCGCCGCGCTCGCCACGGCCGCCGGAATCACCGGCTACACCTTCAGCGACTATGCGAAGAGCTTCGTGCACTTCGTGGGCGACGCGGGCGCCGGCGCCGGCAAGCTGTATCGCGGCTGCGCGGTGGTGGCTTCGAACCTGCTCGGCGACTACGGCAACTTCAAGCCGTACGACAAGTCCGCGGACGATGCGGACATGATCATCGGCCGCGTGATCGGCATCGAGAACATCTACCCGATCCGCGACTACGCCGACCGCGTGCGCACCCAGTTCGACCGGGCGGCCGGTCTGGTCGGTCCGTTCGCCGATCGCAACCCCTCGACGTTCATGATGGGCGGCTCGGCGACGCGCGGCTTGGACTACGCGATCAACATCTCCACCAACGGCCTGCTCCGCAAGCTCATCGACGCCGGAGCGACCGAGATTCCCGCGGAGGCGGCCTCGTACATCTGGGTCAGCGTCAACACGACCAAGTAGCGTACTGACCGTCAGATTATGCCACTATTGACCTCCATTACGAAAGGCAAAGCAAGAATCCACCCGGAGGGGCTGCGTTGCGCGGCCCCCCGGGACAACGACCCGGCCCGCGACTGCAACAAGCTCATCGCAAAGCGCAACGATGCCGGGCAGATCGCCGGCAACTTCCTCTGCGAGCGTTGCCGCCAGGTCATTGAAGTCAAGTTGATCGTCCGCGAGACGGGCAAGTAGGCCCGGGCACCGGACACCAAGGAAGCAGTCGAGGTTCGCTGGAAACCCAACTCAACTACAGGAGTTGTGTAACCAATGAAGCCCAACAACAAGGTTGTAAAGGATCACATGATCCCCTTGACCGAGGCGGACGTCCAGAACTTCGAGCGCTTGGACTCCGTGTTCCGCCTGAACGGCTACGACGCGGCCGAGAATCGCCACATTTCCATGAGCGACGCGATGGACGTGCCGAACGCGGCCTTCCTCATCCCGCGCGTGCTGACCACCTTCGTTCAGGAGGGCCTCGAACCGCTCCTGATCGGCTCCTCGCTGCTGCAGCGCATCGACTACGTGCCCGGCATGCAGACGGTGTTCCCGGCCATCGACGTACTGACGGCCCGCGAAGTCGGCGACGGGATGGGCCTCCCCATCTTCAACATCAACGTCGGCGGCGGGATGACCTTCGGCGTGACGGTCAAGCGGCACGGCCTCATGCTGCGCATCTCCGACCGTTTCGTCGAACAGTCGACGTATCCGTGGCTGCAGTGGTGGATGAAGCTGGCCGGCCAGGCTCTGGCGCGCCACAAGGAAGAGTACATCTTCAACTTCATCACCATGCTCGGCACCGTGGTCTACGACAACTCGAAGGCCGCGCGCACGACCGGAGCATCCGTGCAGCCGGTGAAGGGCTTCACGACCGGCCGCAACATCCGTGGCCAATTCAACGGCAGCATGACCATGGACGACGTCTATGACATGTACGCCCACACGCTGACCCAGGGTTTCATCCCCGACACGCTGCTGGTCCACCCGATGACCTACCTGATGTGGGTCAAGGATCCGACCATGCGCGAGTTCGCCATCCAGGCGGGCGGCGGCAGCTTCTTCCAGGCCTTCAGCGGCAACGCGGCCGAGCAGGCTTTCAAGAATCAATACAACTTCAACGGTCTCGGCACCGGGAAGGGCCAGCAGGGCGCCTACACCGCCGGCGCGCTGACCGGCGGCCAGACCTCGACCGCGCAGGGTCTGCCCCAGACCCAGAACACCACGCCGCAGCTGCTCAGCTACCTCGGCCTGAACTTCCGCATCATCTGCAGCCCGTTCGTGCGCTTCGATCCGTTCACCCGGACGAGCGACATCATGCTGTTCGATCGTCGCAACCTGGGCGCCCTGATCGTCGACGAAGAGCCGCACGTCAACAGCTGGCGCGATCCTCAGTACAACATCAACAACATCGGAATTGAGGAGAGCTTCGGCTTCGGGATCATCAATGAGGGACAGGCCATCACGATCGCGAAGAACGTTGCGGTGAAGGCCAACGAGTTCGTGCTCCCGGCCCGTGCGATGGTCAACATCAACGAGAGCGGCAGCGAGTTCGAAGAGCTCGGTTCCGCGTCGGTGTTCGGCGCCGCGCCGGTCGACGTCCTCGCCCGGTAGTCGCAATCAACCTCCGCGGCGGGGGCCTCCCGCTCCCGCCGCACAGACCTTCCCACTATGCAAGGCACACACAACCTGATCGTCTTTCCGACTGCTTCCCCCGCGCGGCCCGAGCCCAGGCGGCCTGACACGCCTGATTACTCCGGCCGCGTTCTTGCGTTGAACCTTGACAAAGTCAGGCGCTGGCAGTGCGGAGGCTTCTTCTTAGGTCCGCGCATGCCCGCCGACAGGGTGCCTGCCGGCGCCCAGATGGATCGCATCCATCAGGCCGTCCGGGAAGGACTCCTGCTCGACATCACCGACGATCCGGAGGCGCAGAAGCGCTTCATTCACTCGAGCTGGGGACTGCTCGAGCCGAACGGCCGCGGAAGTCTGAGCCACTCCGAGAGCGATACCGGCAAACGTTACTACTCGGGACCGCTCAAGTTGTTCCGCAAGGCCGGCATCGCCGCGGCGATCGCCGAGAAGGGCGAGGACGACGAGAACATCGCCTACGCCACCGACGACCCCGAGGAGCAGCGCCGCATCGCGGCCGAGCTGAGGGTCGCCAAGGTCGTGCTTCCGCCCGGCATGGACGATCCCGAGAAGTACCTGATCCGCACGGAGACCTCATGAGCGCACCCGTCATCCTCTCGGTCGCACCCGCCCCCGACGAAACCGACGTCGTCCTCGGCCGTGTGATCGAGGTGACGTTCGACCAGGCCGTCGATCCGGACACGGTAACGAGCGCGACCTTCGCGCTGACCGGACCGGGCGATACCACGATCGTCGACGGCGACGAGTTGGCCTACAAGAACGCCAAGCCGTCTTCGGGCCGCGAATACATCACCGGCGCCTTCAACTTCCCTTCCCCGGACAAGCTCCGCTTCACGCCGGACAAGCCGCTGCGCCCCGGCATCCAGTACACCGTCCTGATCGCCGGAGCGAGCTCGCTGCTTGCGACGTCGGTCGTGCGCAACACCGCCGGAGAAGCGCTCGCCAAGAGCTACCAGTACGCGTTCAAGACCGGCACTCTCAATGTCGCCACGCCTCCCGCGTTGTCTCCCCTGCCTCCTGCCGCTCCCTGGGAACGGCCCCGTCTGGATCCGAACTCGATCCGCATCCGCTCCGGCGGCATTCCCGTCAAGGCCGTCGCGAACGAGCTCAGCTACATCGAACTGATCTTCCCCGCGGCGGTTGATCCGACATCGTTCGATCAGAACGATCTTCGCGTCGCCATCGAACCGTTTCTCGGCGACACGAGCGTGCCGCTGCCCGACAACGTCACCGTCAGCGCGGCCGTCCAGGCTAATCGAATCGTTCTGACCGTGATCTCCGGCCCGGGAGCATCGACCGTGCGCAGTCCGAAGATCGGATTCGCGTCGGCGCCTCCGACGTCGGGCGCCTATATCGAAGGCGACATTCTCTACCAGACGCACCCGCAGGCCGGCGGCAACGTCGGCTGGGTGTGCACCGCCTCCGGCCAGCCCGGAGTCTGGAAGTCTTTCGGAAGCATTGCATCGTAACCCAAGAACTCGAGGGAACCATGAAGAAACTCGTCGCAATCCTGCTCCTGCTGATGACGCTCCCGATCCTGTCGGCTGCGCAGACCGCTCACAGCGTCACCCTCAACTGGGCCGATGCGCGAAACCCGGCGAACACGACCTACAACGTGTACCGGTTCGTCGGTCCGTGCGCCAACACGCCCTTCACCTCGTTCACGAAGCTCGTCACCGGCCTCACCGTCAAGAACTACACCGACGGCACGGTGAATCCGGGCAACAACTGCTTCTACGTCACCGCCTTCAACGTGAAAGAGTCCGATCCTTCGAACACGGCTCTTGCTCCGGTGCCTGCTTCGGCGCCGACGGGCCTCGATGTGACGTACACCTTCAACGGCAACACGGTGACCGCCAACATCGTATGGGCCGACGGGCAGGCCGGGGCCACCTTCAACGTGTTCCGCGCGCCCGGCTTGTGTTCCGGAAACCCGGTCTTTGCGAAGATCGCATCCGGTCTGACCGTCAAGAACTATGCGGACAGCACGGTGATTCCCGGCAACTACTGCTTTGCTCTGACGTCGACGATCAACGGGATCGAATCACCTCAATCCTCGACGATCATGGCCGCAGTGCCTTCGTTCTCTCCGCAGACCCTCACCCTGACCGTTCAGTAAAGGATCTCGTCGACTTCTAAGTTCAGGAGGGAATACGATGTCGGTCACAATCCAAGACGCCCCTGCGCTGAACCGCATGGAGGCTGGCAAGTACCTCGAGACCGTTCCCGTGCTGATCCCGGCCGTCGCAGAAGTCGTCTTCGACCGCGACGTGCGGGTGGTCGAGATTCATCTGGTGAACGAGTCAGCCAATCCGGTGACTGTGACGATCCTTGATCGTCAGTCGACGCCGCGATCAATCGTCCCTACGGTCACAATAGACGGCAACTCAGATCATATCCGCGAGTTCACGGGCCGCTTCTGTCCCGGCGGAGTCACCTGGGCGGCCTCGGACGGGAACTCCGTCGCCGGTTACATGAGGGTACGCAAATGAAGCGCCTGATCCTGTTGTTCCTTCTCGCGCTGTTGCCTTCCGCCGCCGATAACGGGGTAGCGAAGTATGGTCCCTCCAATGCGGCGAAGGTAGTAGGGAAACCGGTCTGCGGGGGCTCAGTAACAACGAACTGCCTTACCAGCACCGACGCTTCCGGCGGCATGCCGATCAGCGCCATGATGCTTGGTCCCTATACGATCGGCGCCGGAGTGAATCACCTGCCGGCCGCGGCAAGCGGAAACAACGGCTGGATCACGATCGTCACCGACGCCGCCAACAAATACGATTGCACGGCGGGCGGCGGTTCGACTGCTGTTATTTGTCGCTCAAACGGTTCAGCGTGGCAGAGTTTCGGAACAACGACCTCCGCACAGTTGAGCGGTAGTATATCCGATGAAACCGGATCCGGAGCGCTCGTATTCGGAACGTCTCCAGCTTTCACCACCGACATTCACTGCGATACGGCTGGAGCATGCACTTTGGGGACGGCGGCTCTTCCGGCCGGCAGTGCCTACATCGGCGGCGCCGCGACTAACAATATCAAACTGACAGGAACGGCCACCGGTGCGAGGACGGTAACGTTTCCTGATTTCACAGGGACCGCCGTCGTGGCCGCCACCAGCACCACGGCGACCTATCCCCTCTTTGCCACCGCCACCGGCGGGCAACCGGCTTACCGGGCCATCGCCATCGGAGACTTGAGCGGTCCGATGGGGACTCCGGTTGCCGGCGGCATCGCTTACGGCTCCA
>CAZOIM010000146.1:0-10509 GCA_964579855.1 uncultured Ignavibacteriaceae bacterium
TGCGCTCCGATATCCGAGCGAGCCCATCTTGCCCAATCCTTCAAATGCATACGTTTTCTTTCTTTGATTTCGAAGGGTTGCCACGATGTTGTGGGCGACGATTTCTGCCTGACGGATGGCATGTTGAGCCGTTGGAGGTGCAAATCCATCTCCTGAAGGATTTTGGATCAGGGCACAATCTCCGACCGCCCACACATGTTCTGAATCCAGGACATTGAGATATTCTGTGGTCTTGATCTTTCCCTTGTCTTTGGGCAGTGCCAACGATTCGACAATTGGGTTGGGCGACGAGGGGACTGAAGAGACGAGAGTTTTCGTTGGAATCCGTTCTCCGGATTCGAGGATGGCCGAATCCGGTGTAGCTGTACGAAGCCGGGACTTGTACCGGATCTCAACACCCCGGCCCTGAAGGATCTTGTTTGCGTAGACACTCAGCTCTTTCGTGAGCTCCCTATCGAGTATCATACTCCCCGAATGAAGAAGCACGATACGAATGCGTGAACGGTCAATTCCTTGATATTCTTTTGCGATACGACGGACGAAATCATTCAACTCGGCTGCGACTTCGACTCCCGAAAATCCGCCACCTGCGACAACGAACGTCATCAGCTGATTTTTCAATTCGGCGTCAGTTTCGATGGATGCTTCCTCGAGCACGTGGATAAGGTGGTTCCTCAGCTGAACTGCGTCTGCCAGGTTTTTGAATGGGAGAGCGTGTTCGTGCAGGCCGGGCATCGTCCGGAAATCTGTGACAGTGCCGAGAGCCAGGATGAGATGATCATAGGCGAGCACGTACGGTCGGGGTCGAAATCCCTGACTCAGAACGACCGCCTTGTTTGCAAGATCGATCGATACGATTTCACGGATGAACAACTCTGTCTGCGGCAGGAGGCGGCGGAGGGGACTGACGGTATCGAGGATTCCGATGCTGCCGGAAATCACCTCAGGTAACATCGGTTGAAACACGAAATAGTTCTCGCTGTTGACAAGCGCAATGTCAAAGTCATTTTGTCTGCGGCGGAGTCGTTCAAGATGCATGGCGGCGTACACTCCGCCAAATCCGCCCCCGAGAACGACCACACGTGGTCGGCGCGGTTGTGACTCGGAGCCCGCGTTGGAATTCACGCCGCTTGTGTTGTTATTGTACATCGATACATATTTTGGTCAACTTCGACGATCAGCACCCGCACGAACCTCTTTAGTCTGTCAGCGTCTTCAAAATCGTTTCAGTGACGAGGCGATTCCCTGCATCGTTCAAGTGGACTGAGTCCAGGGTCAGGATGCCTTCGGCGTTGTTGTCGGGGTTATGAGTGGCGAGATAACTGATAAAAGACTTTCTGAGATCACAGATCTTTGCGCCGGATTCATGCGCGACGCGACGGCTGATGGCGGAGTATTCGTCGAGCATGGTATCAAATTTGTTTTTTCCGTTGCGCTTTTCCCCAATAACGCTCGGCGTGCAAAGAATTACCTGCGCACCGGACGTTCTGATTCTCGTAATCAATTCGCGCATTCCGGATTCGTATATGTCTTTGGGTGTGCCCGTTCCGTGCTTTTCAAAATGCCAGACATCGTTGATGCCGATGTAGATGACGACAATTGTCGGTCGCACAGCAATCACGTCGTGATCAACGCGATCCAGCAGCTGTGGGACTTTGTTGCCGCTGACTCCAGCGCCGATGATCCTGATACCCGGGTATTGCTTCCCAAGAGTGTCCCGGAGTAGAGCGACATATCCGTTAGGTTTTTCGCCCTGTTCCGTAATGGAATCACCGAAGAAAACAATTCTCTCTTTGCCCTTGATTGCCATCGTCTGCGTTTCGCAAATTTCAAAGAGAATGAGAATTGTGATGAGAACAAAAGCTACCGGTGTTCGAAGCACGTATGCTGATTGTTTCGACTGAAGCGTCACGGTACTAAATTCCCCCCACGTGGATAACGTCGTCACCGAATTTTTTCCGGATATCATTGACCGCATCCAACATCTTATCCCGTACCTGATTCGCCGGGAACAGAGAAAGTTCGGTTTGTCCAACCGGCACAAAGTTTCTGAGTGAAACACCCAGGAGGCGCAAGGGGAGACGCCGGGTATAGCCCTCGTAAAGCAACCTGCGCACAACATCGAAGACGACGGCGTCGTCCTGGGTCGGTTCAACGGTCTCTGCACGCGTGATGGTGTCAAAATCCGAATAGCGGAGTTTGAGGGTGATTGTTTTTGTTCTCCATCGTTTCCGACGTAGTGAGGTACAGACATCTTCAACGAGCTCGTGGAGGATTCTCTCGAGCTGATCCTTGTCCGCGACATCGTGTGAAAAAGTCTCTTCGCGTCCGATGCTTTTGCGCGTGGTATCCGGATGGACAGTATCAGAACCGCCGCCGTGGGCGACGTCGAAAAACCATTGGCCGTGGCTTCCAAAAATGTCCGTCATTTGTCGCAGCGTCAACGCCTGAAGATCGGCGATCGTGTGAAACCCCTTTTGTTTGATTCTTGGGGCTGTCTTTACCCCGATGCCCGGAATCGCGTCAACGGGAAGAGGAGCAAGGAACCGCTCTTCCTCGCCGTGCGGGATAAATCGAACGCCTGCGGGTTTGACGCTGGTTGCAGCCATTTTGGCGATGGTCTTGGTCGACGCGAGGCCGATGGTGCATGGCAGGGAAAATTCTTTCAGTACCAACGCCTGCAATTTCCTCATGAACGCAGGGAGGTCGTTATTGTAGAGAGCCTCGCAACCGGTGAAATCCATGTTCATTTCATCGATCGAAACACGTTCGATGATGGGGGCAATTTCCAGCATGCGTTTGTAGAGTCGATCCGAGTAGTCGGTATAATCTTCGTAGTGTCCGTGAACGATGATGAGGTTCGGACAAAGCCTCAAGGCCTGACCGGCGGGCATGGCGGAATGGACACCGAATTTCCTGGCTTCATACGAAGCTGAAGCGACGACTCCTCGTCCGCTCGGGCTTCCCCCTACCACAACAGGTTTGCCCATGAGCGATCGGTCTTTGATCCTCTCCACCGAGACAAAGAAGCAGTCCAGATCGAGATGGGCCAGATATTTTTTTTGATTATTCCCCAAAGGAATTGATTATCGGATTGAGACGGCGTCCATTACATCAACCCTGACGGCAGTCTCGGTGATGCAAGTAAACTTCTGAACTCTTCCCAACGTTTCGCAGGATTATCCGCAGTACCTCCGCGACGATCAATGTATCGTCGAACCAAATCAAGCCCCAGGTTATAGTTGATCACATAACTGCGATATTGATCAAAGAACCGCACGCGCTGTTCAGCGCGCTCTCGTGGCATCAGCGCAAACTCGATCAACCACGAAACCGTTTCTTCTTTTGTATAATGACCATTCAAATAACGACGCGCCGCCTCATTGCCCGCATAACTCAACTGCGAGACAAGGCTGAACAATTTGTAGTATTGATCCGCCAGTGCCGGATCTATGCCGGCGAGTGGGAAAAGGACACGCCGCTCAAAATCGAGTCGCTCTTTTCCAGGAAACGCCACTTCGACGCCGAAATTTGCTGTGCCTTCCGCGATGAGGGACTGCGGACTAAAAAGGGCATAGACCGAGAACTCAACCCATTTCCTGCTCTTGACCATCGAATCTTCCAACAATGCGTTATAGACGTGATGGCCGGGGTAGCCTTCGTGGGCTGCGAGGTCGACAGCACGATCGATGTAGATCGGCAAGTCGGTGTTTACCTGGATGACACTGTAGCTGTTTCCTTTGTACCAATTGTATCCGCTCCAGGATTTGTTCTTGACATATTCCACAGTAAAACTCTCGGCTGAAGGGAGGTCGACATGATTCTTCGTGCGTGTTCTGCATTCGGCAATCGCGGCAGAAAAAATCCGATCCAGTTTTTCGACGGGGATAACAAACTTTCTTTTGTATCCCTCGTACCGTTCAATGAGAGATCCTTTTCCTGCGAGAAGACTGTCGATCTGCCCAAGCGTTTCGCTGAATTGCAGGTCTGACCGGTGTGGCGGTTCGGCATCATAGAGTGCCTTCGCCTCGTCGTCAAAGGATAGTTTCTTTCCCTGAAGAAGTTCCACTCTCACGATTAACGACTGCAGTTGCTTCGACAGATATTGCTTGCGCAGTTGAACCTGCGGTTCGGCGTGCGAGGCATCAGTCTTGAGTAGCTCTGTGAATAGAAGGGAGGCTTCGGATTTTATCGTGGGGAGGATTTTCCTGGCTGCACGAATCTCGTTTCTCCAATCATCGGGTCCGTAGTAGGCGTCCACATAATCTGCATCGTGCTCACCCAATGCAAGGACGAGCTTGACGTATTGTTCAGCGATACGGTTCATTTCGCACGATGGTTGGAGGAAGCCAATCGAAACTGGTGAATGACGATGTAATATAGGGAAGGCGGGAACAAAAAGAAATCCAGCCACCGTCCGTCTCAAAAACACTCTTCAATGTCATTCTGATCCCGACGACGTCGGGAGAAGAATCTCGCTTCTGGTTGTCACTGAAGAAAATGATATTCTTCGTTGCGAAGTTCGCGGGGCTCCTCAGAATAACCGTAGGAGGTTTTTTGAGATGGCTTTTGGACTTCTACAAAACGGTCGGAAGGTTTGACCAATTTAGAAATTGTAATAGATGTAGACCGACCCTCCGACGCCTACCGATGGATTCGGTCCAAGATAGAAAGCCGGATAGTACAATTCGCCGCCAGCAGTAACGCTTTCAAATATAGTTGTTCCAATCCCCGGAACTTCAAGTCCGATACCGAAGCCAATCACCGTCCGCGATGTTCCGCTGGTATAAAGCCCCGCGCCGGTCGCGATGTAATAGCGGAAGTTATCCTTCTTGGAAAGTTGGTATTGGTACGCGAATCCGAATGATGTAAACGTCGAGCCTCCGCCGGAGAGAACACCGGCAGTGAATTGGACGAGACTTGGTCCCTGAAGATGACTTCTGTAGGAGAGCCCGACACCGGATACAAGACTTGCATTAAACCCGAACGAAGAGTACCTGCGGTATCCCGGGGCGGTGGAATCGTATGAGGATTGTGCGACGGATATGGACGAAAGCAGGAACAAACTGGCCAACAATCGTTTTGTCATGCTGTAATCCTTTCAGTGAAGTCGTTTGATTGCAGGCATTCACATTGATAGATGTTCGAGGCTTTTCCTCAGTTTTTCGACGTTCGAGGCGAAGCTCACGAGTTTCTCTTTTTCTTTATCGACGACAGTTTTAGGAGCCCGCTCGACAAACGATGCATTCGCGAGCTTGGTTTGAATGCCCTGGATGAGTCCTGATAATCGGTCAATTTCCTTTTCAAGCCGGGTCTTCTCAGCCCCCACGTCGATGAGTCCTTCGAGCGGCACGAAGATCTCTGTATCACCCACAACGGCGCTCGAGGATAATTTGGGCTTCACATTCTGAGCGATCATTTCCACAGAAACGACACGAGCAAGTTTTGAGAGATACTTCGAATACGTTTTGAAGACACCGATCTTTTTCTCGCTGGCGACGCGGACCTGGAGGTGAATTTCCTTTGAGGGAGCAATGTTGTTCTCTCCCCGGATATTGCGAACGGCGTTGATGACGTCCTGAACAAACGCCATTTCTTCCTCGGTCTGCGGCTCGATGCCAAGATCGTTCCCGGTCGGAAAGGCGGCCCGGATGAGCGATTCTCCTTTCCTGTCCGCCAGGTATTGCCACAGCTCTTCAGTGATAAATGGCATCATCGGATGAAGCAGCCGAAGCGCCTGATCAAAGATCCACAATGCTCTCGTTACGACGGCCTGTTTCACTTCAATCGGTTCATCACCGTAGAACCTGGTTTTTGCAAGCTCCACGTACCAATCGCAGAAATCGTGCCAGATGAAATCATAGGAGATCTTGCTTGCATCGTTGAGATGAAAGCCTTCCAACGCGGCGTTATAATCCCTGATCGCACCCGCAAGTCGTGAAAGAATCCAGCGATCGGGAAGATCAAGATGGTCCTTTGGTACTGTGTCTAGGGAGATCTCTTTTTCGCCGCAAATTTCTGCTTTATTGAGCATCAGGAATCGTCCAGCATTCCAAATCTTGTTGGCAAAATTACGACCTATCTCGCACTTTTCGGTTGCAAACAGTACGTCCTGACCAAGGGGAGCGAGATACGCAACTGTGAACCGAAGCGCATCTGCCCCATATTCGGCAATTACATCGAGGGGATCGGGGGAATTGCCGAGAGACTTGCTCATCTTCCTTCCCTGCAGATCGCGGATGATGCTCGTGAAGTAGACGTCACGGAACGGGACGAGCTCCTCATCGGTTGAGCGCGGCTTGCCATTCCTTCCTGGTTCGCCTTTCAAGAACTCCATATTTGCCATCACCATCCGGGCGACCCAGAAGAAAATAATGTCCGGTGCTGTGACGAGCGCATCGGTGGGATTGAAATATTGAAGGTCCTGGTTTTGATGCGGCCACCCCAACGTCGAGAACGGCCAGAGCCACGATGAGAACCACGTATCGAGCACGTCTTCGTCCTGACGCAGTGGCGTGTTGTCCGGCAGGTTAAGTTTCTTCCTCGCTTCTGCCTCATTTCGTGCTGCCGCGTACGTCCCTTCTGTAGTATAATAGACCGGAATTCTATGTCCCCACCAGATCTGTCGGGAGATGCACCAATCGCGGATGTTGTTCATCCAATTCTCGTACACCTTCACCCAACGGTCGGGATGAAATCGGATCGTTCCATTTTGGACAACGCGGAGTGCTTGCTTTGCGAGGGGCTTCATCCGAACGAACCACTGATCGGACAGGTAGGGTTCGATCACTGTGCCACACCGGTAACACTTGCCGACGTTGTGGACATGGGGCTCGGTCTTGACGAGCACTCCCAAAGTCTCGAGATCCTTGATGAGCCGCTTGCGGCATTCGAATCGGTCAAGTCCTTCATATTGCTTCGGAACGGATTCGTTCATCTTTCCCTGTTCATCCAGAACATTGAGCTGTTGAAGGTTGTGCCTCTGACCGAGCAAGAAGTCGTTGGGATCGTGCGCGGGTGTGACTTTCATCATTCCCGTTGCGAAGGAAGAGTCAATATAGTCATCCGCGATGATCGGCAGTCTGCGGCCTACAATCGGAAGTATTGCCGTCCGACCAACGAGATGTTTGTAACGCTCGTCTTTTGGATTTACGCAGATCGCTGTATCTCCGAGGATTGTCTCAGGCCGCGTCGTAGCAACGACACCGAATTCATTTGTCCCTTCGATCCGGTACTTGATATAATAGAGATTTCCGTTTGTCTCGGTGTAGTCGACTTCATCGTCGCTGAGCGCTGTCTGGTGGAATGTGCACCAGTTCACGATGTACTTGCCGCGATAGACGAGACCTTTGTCGAACATTCGAATAAAAACTTCTTTGACGGCTTCGGAGAGCCCCTCGTCCATCGTGAATCGTTCCCGCTCCCAATCGCACGACGCTCCGAGTTTGCGAAGCTGCCTAATGATGGTGCCGCCGTACTCTTTCCTCCACTCCCAGACACGCTCAACAAACTTCTCGCGTCCAAGTTCGTGGCGATTGGTGCCCTGTTTGGCAAGCGCCTTTTCCACGGCGTTTTGCGTGGCGATACCAGCGTGATCGGTCCCGGGAACCCAGCACGCCTCGTATCCCTGCATGCGTTTCCATCTGACCAGGACATCCTGAATAGTATTGTTCAGAACGTGCCCCATTGTCAGGATTCCCGTCACGTTCGGGGGAGGTATGACGACGGTATAGGGTTTCTTGTCCTTGTTGACGGTAGCGTGGAACAGATTGTGCGATTCCCAATACTGGTACCACTTGTCTTCGACGTCTTGAGGATTGTAGATCTTTGGTAGTTCTTGCTGGTTCATTGATCGCTAAGGATTTAAAAAAGAATAGTGACGAAGCTACCCTGATATACCCAGGTTTCCGGGTATGCGGACGACTACATCGGGAGTTGAACGGAGACAACAACCGGTATAAGTGATTCTACAGATGATTCCGGCCCCAGGAGAATCTGATACTTTGCCTCGAAATTGAGATGTACTGATTGCGTTGGACGAATCTGCACACCGAATCCGACATTGACGATTTCCAACATTTGGATGTCGTCCGTCCCATGAATATTCAGAAATTGGTTCGTCGAGAGTGTTGACGCGAACATGCCGCCTTGATACAGTGAGGATCGAAGCAACAAGATTCCTCCCTGAAGAACAAGATAAGGGTGAATATACCGTGATCCTTGCCCGTGGAATCGGAGGCCTGCAACAATTTCTCCGCTATACTGGCCATCCTGTTTCGGTGCTTCGCCGTAATACGTCGATAGGTGATACACATTTACTAGATTCGACTGGGAATAGTGAGTAAAAAGCACAATCCCGGTCAATTCAACCGTGCTGCCAAAATACTTGCTTGCGCCAATTCCCGCAGTGAATCCATCCCATAACCCGCTTCCCTCCGGACCTAATCCGCCGCACTTGATCCCGCCAATGAACTCGACGGCGTACCTGGATTGGGCAGGTGCTTCAAGCGCGCAGAAAAATGCCAGTAGGACAATATATGATTTCGCTTTCATGTTCAACCTCCGTCCAATTCGCACAGAATCTTCTGGAAATTGATAACAGCCGCCAATGCAATTAACAAAAAATCCAAGTTGGAATCAACGAAGGGTGAGAAACTGCCGGGAGGTTGAGATCAATCAGATTGGTACGAACGCTCGCATATTCTCAAACGAACGAAAGCAAAAGAAATTCTGCAGAAGGTTAGGCAATCTTTTCCTGGACTTCCACGGGAATGTCAGCCAGTGCTTGCGCCTGCGCCTGATGTTTCTGAATCAATTCTTCGGCAAGCGCGAGGTAGGCGAGGGATCCCTTGGACTGGGCATTGAAGAGCACAGAAGGACGTCCGTAGAAAGAAGCCTCAGTGAGCGAGGTGTTCTTCGGAATGATGGTTTTGAGTTGATGTTTTCGGAAGCGGAGCTGAAGTTCGCGGTCGGTAATTTCCGTGACCTTGGTCTTCGGCTCGTACATGGTTTGCAGAATTCCTTCCACGACGATGTTTCGATTCGCCGCTTCGTGGACCCATTCCATGAACTTGAAGAGTTTGTCGAGTGCCTCGAGGGAAAAATGTCCCGGTTTCAAAGGGATGAGAACTGAATCTGCACACGTAAGCGCGTTGGTTGTCATGCCGCGCAGCACGGGAGGAGTATCGATAATGATGTAGTCATAATGCGGGAGGACTGCGCGCAACGTGTTTCTCAACATCGTGCGGTTTTCGGAGAGTCGTGCCAAACGTTCTTCCTGAACATCCGTGCGGACATTGGTCGGGATGAAATCAAGAAACGCGAGTTCCGTACGGTGAATCACCTGGTTCATCGCGTACACAAAATTGAAGACCTCGTACAATCCCCCCTTGGTCTTTTCTTTTGTATAGCCAAGCGAAAGACTGCAAGCTCCGAACGGATCGGTATCGATCAGCAGTGTTCGTTTTTCAAAAACGGCAAGGCTCGCCGCAAGATTGACGGCCGTCGTCGTTTTGCCGACGCCCCCTTTGGGGATAGCGACAGCGATTGTTTTTGCGATCTTCATGAGTTTTTCAGATTAGCTTCCCGAGAATATAACCAATGGTAATGCCAATTAAAAGTACAACTGTCACGACGCGGGAGTTTAAAACGGCCTTCGAATGACCCCGTTTTATCGCAACGATGGAAGCCAGGTAGCCAATCCCATTAATGAGCCAAATGAACGGGAGCGCAAGCACTTTGGCGATGATAGGCCCTACTATGGGGGTAAAACTAATCCATACCACGAGCGTCGCAAACGCCTGTCCTATCAGCCCAACGAGAATTACCGCTCCGCCAATGACGTGTTTATCGATGCCGAAATAATAGCCAAGAAGGCTCAGGAGGATCATGATGAGCCAAGCCAGGAGGGCGTACTTGTATTTTACGTAGAACGATTTGAGTTTACCCATTCCCCGTCATTGGACGTGAACAGATAAAGAGGCCAGCTGTTTGCCAGTCGGATCGGAGAGAGAGGCTTCCAGGACGTCTCCAGATTTCACCTGGTCAACTCCCTGGGGTGTGCCGGTATACATGATATCGCCTTTCTCCAGAGTAACGAATTGCGAAATGTAGGCAATCAGTTGCTCGACGGAAAAAATCAGATCGTTGGTTCCGGATTGTTGGCGCTTCACGCCGTTGACGTTCAACTGTAAAGAGAGAGACCCGGGATTCGAAACTTGTTTTGACGCCACAAAGTCTGAGATCGGCGCCGAGGTGTCGAATCCCTTGGCGAGCGTCCACGGAAGGCCTTTTTTCTTTGCATCTGCTTGAACATCTCTCAACGTCATATCAAGCCCGACGCCGTAGCCGGCAACATACTCCAATGCGATTGTCGGAGGAATGTTCTTTCCATCTTTACCGATTAAGACTGTAAGCTCAACTTCATGATGGACATCGTGAGAAATCGATGGCAAAACTATCTCACCGCCGTCTCGCACGAGCGCACTTGTCGGTTTGAGAAAGAATACG
>CAZOIM010000147.1:0-4406 GCA_964579855.1 uncultured Ignavibacteriaceae bacterium
CCTGCTTTTACTTACAACGGCATCAGCGGATCGATGAATGCCGGGAAGGTATCGTTTCCGCCCATTAATCAACAAGCCGCCCAAATGGACGCCTTTTGCCGATGCATTATCGATCACCTTCCCTCGGACGCGGATGGAGAGGAGGGACTCAAGGACATGAGAGTCATTGAGGCAGCATACAGATCGGCGGCGATGGGAAAGAAGGCGGCGGTGGGGGAGGATTAGTGGGTTACCAGAATAATTCAACAGTAGTCATGACGAGGAATCTACCCATGGCGGACGACGATTGTAATTTGTGAACACGTGAGTGAGTAGATTCCTCTATAGAACAGTCTCCTCAATTCGAGAATAATATTTTTGCATCAACTTATACCGTGTGAGAAATACATAAATGTTCGGTAAGTGCTTACTATTTGGGTTATGTCTGACGCTGTCGCCGGCGTTCGCACAACGAAGCGACCACGTAAAACTTGGTAGTCTGGAAACGGGCGAATCGGTGTTGTTTGTCCGAGGATCGGGAGGCGAATGGGGAATCGAATGTTCCGGCGGAATCTCTCCTCGTCTGACACAGCCGAAGCCAGTCCGCATTGAAGTTCTCCGTGCGGGAGATGACATTCGCACGCTTGCATCAGGTTACGCGACAGTCCAGCAATCGGACTCCGATATTGATGCCCGGGCGGAAATCGCATACGGCAAAGATGTTGTCTTTCGACTGAGGGATCTGTGGAGTCTGAGTGGAACGGTAGTTTCGGTGCGAAGGAACGTTGAGGTTGTGGGGAATGCTCCGGGTGGTTTCAACTCATCCGTCATGTTCGCGGTCGATTCTTCCATTGCCTGGTCTGAAGTGAATTGTCTTGCTCCGGGTGCATTGTACGGGGACCCTACGTACGATGGCGACCGTTCGCCCGGCGGCACACTGAATTACGCGGCACGGCGATTCCTCATGCGCGAAGATCTTCTCCCGGCACCACTGTTCGCCCTCTCGTTCAGCAACGGCTCTTCAGTCGCTATACTCGACCCTTCACCGCGAGGCGAATCGACGGTCGAAGAGACGAGGCTTGCGAAGGATGTGATGACCGATGCGAGGTTTCAATTCGGAATGTTGGGGGCGTGGCAGGTCGACGGGAGTCCAATCGAGTTTGGTTTCCAGTTCCCCGGCACGACGGGTATGTACGCATTCGGCTCCGATGCGCCATCAAAACCAAGATGGATTCGACGCTTCCATCCAATCGCTCAGGGAGTCGCCCACGACTACGAAGTGAGCTTTCGATTCGGGCGCAATGAGTCGTTTCGGGAGGTCACTCGAAACACTTGGCGATGGGCGTGGAGTACGTTGAAACCAGCGATTACCACAATTGACGTCGAACAGGTGCGTCGTGTTCTGTTGGATCATCTGGCCGCACAGGCCGCTACTATTGACGGGCGAACTGCTATTCCTTTTGCGGTCGCCACCTTTGATACGAGCCGACCTCAGTGGAACTGGACGATGGCGGCGATGGGCTTCGTGAGCAAGAACATCGAATGCGCTGACCAATTGTTGCGGGAAGGCGATCGGGATAGTACTGAGCGTGGGCAAAGGATGCGTCACATCGGCCTTGCCATTATATCGTCCATGATCCAGGCCCTTCCGACGGTGCCACTTCAGGCGACTGGTTACGATCTGGCAACCGGAAAACTATGGACTGGTGAACGGCAGGAATGGCTCGCCCCCTGGCTCCGGAACGCCACGGAAGATATGCGAGTGCTGATGAGGGCATACCGGCGTGAGCGTGCGCTTGGCCGTCAACATCCGGAATGGTTCAACTGGGCGAAAACTTACGTGGACTGGCTGATCCTGCAGCAGCGAGAGGATGGATCCTTTCCCCGACGATGGAAACCTGGAACCAACGAGGTCGCCGAACCGACAGGAACGACGAGCTACTGTCCGGTTCCTTTGCTTGTCATGATGACCGAGGAGACGGGCGATTCTAAGTATAACCTGTCGGCTATTCGCGCGGCGGAATACATTTGGAAAAACTTTGGGGATCGGGGACTCTTCGTCGGCGGAGCAAGCGACAATCCGAATATCACCGACAAAGAAGCAGGGATGCTCAGCATGGAAGCATTCATGAGTCTTTTTGAGTCGACGAAGGAATCCAAGTGGTTAGAACGAGCAAAGGCCGCCGCAGACTATACTGAAAGCTGGATCTGGATTTGGAACTTGCCGATGCCGGTCGATGCGGACGATGCACATCTTCATTGGAAGAAAGGTGTTTCTACAGTCGGTGTCCAAGGAATAACGGCTCGATTTGCTGGCAGCGTGGATGAGTACCTGGATTGGGCTGTGCCTTCGTATGCGAAGTTGTACAAGTATACAAAGGACCAGCATTACCTCGATGTTGCAAGAGTCCTGCTGCACGACACGAAATCCATGGTCGCCCTTCCCGGACGCCAGTATGACATGAAAGGTATTGGTTGGCAGCAAGAGGGTTGGCGGATGGGCCCCGGTGGCCCGGGCCGTGGCGTCGGCGGACACCGGTTCTGGCTTCCGTGGATTTCGGCAAACCACCTATATGGTATCACTGGTTTGGAAGAATTCGATCCGTCACTGTTTCAACAGTTGTCCAAAGGAATATGAAGATCTCTGAGGTGGGACAAGGCACAGGCTAATCCTACAACTTCAAAGTGGTCGGAGATACCCTGGCAGGTGCAGTTGTCGGTCAAATGGGGATATGCCTATCAGCAATGGAAAGATCAACGGCACAGCGTTTTCTTTCCATATGGATGTGAACGATATGACCATTAGTCATCAATGCACATTCATGAGCGATTCCATATGTCATCTCAAAACAAAAATCCGAACTCGTTCTCGCTGGAAAATAGTCTTTCGACATTGTGTTGGTCCATCGTCGGAACCGTACTTTCTTTCCTCTTTCTAACGCACCTGGGTGTCATTCTTCTCTTCGGTCTCAATATGAATGTAAACCCCTATCTAGCACCGGCCGCTTTTGTTTTCTCTTTGGCCGGCGGATATTGGCTTGCGAAAAGGGAAGGAGTGAGCGGAAAATATCGGCTCATTTCTCTCGCAAATTCTGTCATCATAACGGGCGTATCTCTGTTCCTTGCGAATGCTTTCTACGACATGTCCTGGGACGGTCTTTGGTATCATCAAACGGCTGTGTACCAAATGGCTCATGGCTGGAATCCGTTGCACGATCCTCTACACGACTTCACGCCCCATCTTCGTGAATGGCTTCGCTTTTATGCGAAAGGTCCGTGGTACATTGCTCTTGCTCTTTTCGAAAGTACACACAACATCGAAATGGCAAAGGGAGCAGCTTTCATTACTTTTGCTGTGACATACTTGGCCGGTTTTGCATTGATGATGGATCTTGGTTTGAACAAGCTCAAATCTGCAATCATCTCTGCACTCGTTATACTTAATCCGGTGATTACTTGTGAATTAGTTTCATACCTCGTTGATGGTCTTATGATTTCATTCTTGTTTGTTTCAATCGCAGCCCTCATACGATGGTTTCACAGACCGAATCTGCTGCTTTTCCTTATCGCACTTATGTCGGCTGTTCTCTGTATCAATTCAAAATTTACCGGATTGGTGTATCTCTGTTTCTTTATCGCAATGGGCGGAATCTATGTCCTCATCAAGGAGCGCAAACAGATATGGGAATATGTACTGCTTGCGTCCGGAGCACTCATTCTCGGCGTAGTGATTTTCGGTTGGAATCCTTATGTCACGAACACAATCAACCGGGGTAATCCGTTCTATCCTATACTTGGCACATCGGAGCATCCGAGTCTCCGCTCGATGGGGCAGGACCCCATCGAACTCTACGAAACACCTCGCAATATGATGGGCCGGAGTCGCTTTGTCCGTCTTGCGTATGCCGTGTTCGGCCGGCCGGGTGCACAGCCATACTTTCCGGGGCAGGATGCGACGCTCATGGTTCCGTTTGATGTCGGTTGGAGAGATTTCAGCATCTATTATTTCCATGATGTGCGAATCTCCGGCTTTGGGCCACTCTTCAGCGGTGCGTTATTTCTGAGCCTCACTTTATTGGCGCTGATTCTTTTTCAAAAGGACACGTACGGATTGTTCATCGCCCTTCTATGCGCCGCAATAGTCCTCTCTCTTTTCGTCAGTCCGCATACCTGGTGGGCACGGTATGGACCGCAGCTATGGCTTCTCCCGGTTGTCGCCGTCATCGCTGGCTTTCTCTTCACCGGCAGTCGTTTTATCTCCTGGTGCACGGGAGTTCTGGCTGCCATACTTTTGACTAACGCTGTAGGCATTGCGGCCGTCCATTTTCAATGGGAAGCCGATGCCACGCAGACAACCAATGTCCAGCTGGCGAAGCTCAAGGAAAGCGGCGACGTCGAAATCGACTTCCAGTATTTCCGCGAACCGT
>CAZOIM010000147.1:4506-10451 GCA_964579855.1 uncultured Ignavibacteriaceae bacterium
AAGCTCAAGGAAAGCGGCGACGTCGAAATCGACTTCCAGTATTTCCGCGAACCGTACGGTGAACGTCTCCGCCATGCCGGGGTCGTTTTTCATGAAGCAAATGATTTTCAATGCGATAAGCCGATCGAACTCATGAGCGTTTCACCCGGTTATCCCGGTGCCGTGCGCGCTTGTTGTGACCACCAAAATTCCGGACAGGTCATAAAGTAATGAGAGGATAGCCAGCGTGTCCAAAATACCCTTCAAGATATCCCGCTACGATATCTCCGATCTTCTTACGCTGACAGTGGGCAAAAAAAGAGCCTGGAATTTATACTCCAGGCTCTTGTTGTTTCGCACCCATCTATGAGTTTCTATCTTCCCCATTTGAATGGACTCCCCTTGTATTTGGGAGAGTCGGTCATTGTGCATGCTGCTTTGTTTCCCTCCACATTCAATTCCATGAGCTTTGGATCCTGGGCAGAGTAAGGCGTCCACGTAACTTTTTCTTTGGCGTTTGGATCGCCATATTTGGCGAAGTTGGTGTAGTAATTGACCATCTGCTGACTTAGTGTCTCGTCGCCGGCCGTGAAGGGCCGCCAGCTGTGCCTGAACGAGTGGAACACATACCACAAATCGGAAGAGTGGAAAGCTCCGCTTGTGTCCCCCGGCAACGGACGTGCAAAGAAATAGCCATACGCCGGCTTGTTGCTTTTCTCGGCGCGCAGCGCGCAAAAATCTTTGACGGCTTTCGTCATATCAAGTAAGTCGTTGGCCGTGTATCCAAACATGTAGGGGATATTGGCTATCCTGCCTGCTTTCGCTTCCTCGCTGAACGTACCTCCTGAGACGTACTTGTCAGTCACGGGTCCCCAGAACATCGGTTTCTTCGTGGCTTCACCGTATTCTTTCGCCATCTTCAGAAGTTCCTCGAATGAAAGCGCGCGCATTTCCTTCAGCGTCGTTTTCTTGAAATAGTCCATGAATCTCTTGTTTGCCATCTGAACGGTGTCGAGTGAACCACCGCCCAAGCGGAAATCGCTTAGGCCGCCGCCGCTCATGCTTATTGCTTGCCCAATGAGATTCTTGGACAACGGAGAAGCACAAAGCGCCTGAACACTCCCCGCACCTGCGCTCTGACCGAATATGGTGATGTTGTTCGGATCACCGCCGAATTGCGCGATGTTGTCGTGGATCCATTTGACAGCTGCAATCTGGTCCAGCAATCCGTAATTGCCCGACACGCCGTGCGGGCTTTCGGCGGAAAGAAGCGGGTGTGAGAAGAAACCAATAACGCCGAGACGATACGTTACTGATACCAGAATGACACCGTGCGAGGCCCATTCCTCTCCTCCATCCATTTCCGGTTCGAAGGCAAAACCCTCACGATATCCACCCCCGTGTATCCACATGGCAACGGCGAGTTTCTTATCCTTCTGACCAGGCGCCGGAGTCCAAATATTCAAGTAGAGACAGTTCTCAGTGAATGGGACAGAACCGCTTGCACGCCATTCTCTGCCGTAGAAACTTTGTGGATCCCAGGTCACCTGTTCGGCGGCGTCACCGTATTTATCTGCCACCTTCACTCCCTTCCACGGCATAACGGGTTGTGGTTCTCTCCAGCGTAAGTCGCCCACGGGAGGTGCCGCGAAAGGAATGCCCTTGTATGCCACGACTCCCGTCGTTGGTGTCAGGACTCCAATGAGCTGTCCGCCTTCCACGGTCAAGACAGGATTCGAATCCTTGTTTTGACTGATGAGCGATGAAGATACCGTGCATATCAAAAGAACGAAGAGTGCATTTTTCATATGCTTTCCAGTTGTTTGATAGTATGTTTCACAGGGTCTTGAAATTCCAGCGCGACTTGTCGCTGTTTGGATCGAACTTTGCCAGCGTCGGCGTGCTGTTGCCGATTGCAGTAAGAACCAATGGCTCTTTGGAATTTGGAACGACCTTCGGCATGATGCGGTACGTTCCATCCGTCAGCTGGTCGATACGCCACAGTTGTTCCGGAGCGCCCGTGAAGGCAGGAACCGTCACAACTTCTGCATTCGGCGTGGCCGCGAGCACTCGATCCGTTCCGGCGATAGTGATCTTGAAATAGGGTGAACCGGGATATCCACCGACGCTATCAACAGGCGTGATGGTCCACTTCTGATGAGGACGGACCAGGAAGTCGCCAATCCGTACGCCGATAGTGCCGGTCGGCCAATTCTTCGAAACCTCCGCCAGACTCTGCGAAGGAATTGGCTTCACGGGCACGGTGTCAACCCGCCCAAAGAAGCGCATGCCGCCGGACATCCGTACAAAATCCACTGCCAATTCGAGTCCATAGCCGCTCCGTTCCGACTGGATCTCATACGTCCCTTCCCTGAAATTGTCACCCCCGACGGGCCAGCCGTCTTTCCAGAGAAGAGGGCGGATGTCGAGCACGCTGCGGCCGCTGCGATCCAAGTCGGCCTCGTAGTGGCAAGAAAACTTCTGAACGCCGTCTCCGAGGTCGAGGAGGCCGAAGTGGCCGAGACCGACAAACCGGCCGCTGGCGCCGACAACGAATTTGCCGCCGCCTTTGAGCATCTCCACACCCATGTTGTCAACATAAGGGCCCGTCACTTTTTTCGAGCGGCCTGTAACGATGTAGTAGGTGGAGTTCGGTCCGTCGCAGCACGTGCCGTGAGTGCCAAGGAGGTAGTACCAGCCGTCGCGATACATCATGGCAGTGGCCTCACAATCGATGGCGATGTTGATGGCCTCGTTGCCTTTCATACGCGTGCCGGTCTTAGGATCGAGCTCAACGAGCCGGATGAAACCAAAATAGGTACCGTAACTCAGCCACAATCGACTGTCGGTGGGATCAAGGAGAAATGCCGGATCGATGGCATCACAGTCCTCGACGCCGTTGGAGAAAGCGACGACGGTGTCGTCCTTGAATCCGAAGTCGGGGGACTTTGGATCGAGCGTCTTCGTCCACATCACGTGTACGTTACTGGCGTGGCCACCGGAGAGTCCGCCTCCTCCCCGAGCATATGACATGTAGTAGCGGTCGCCGATGTGGATAACGTCGGGGGCAACTCCGCCGCCAGGACGCACGGCCCCACCGTTCCAGGTCCAGCCGTCTTCGGAGATCAAACCTCCACCGCCGGTGCCATACGTGTAATATTTGCCGTCGCACCACGTGATGGTTGCGGGGTCGTGGATATAGGGTTTGCCATTCAGAGCTTGTGCCTGGCTGGACGATCGGACCGAAAGCAAGGTGAGAATCGTCAACATCATAATACGGAATTTCATAAAACCTCCGGGATCAAATCAATTGGGAAAAAAATGGATGACACCGATTTTCGACGTTCTAGAAGCTCATGGCGAGATCCTTAATTGGATCGCCGTTCTCATCGATGAAGCGAACGCAGAAATCGCTTAAGCCGGGACCGTTGATGACAGCGCCGCGTATGACGTTCCGACCCTTGTTGAGTGTGAGGCGGTTGGAGACGCAGTCATCCATGACCATGCGCCGATCGCCGGAGAGTACAACGGCTTCCTTGCCATTGAGCCACCACATGGATGCCGAATTGGATCCGACAGCCATGCGAACGTTTTTTAGCTCCCGCGGACTGTTGACAACAGTAACAGCCCAATACAGGACCCCGTATGTTTGCTTGCCGAGACCGTAAGAGAAGCGAAAGAGCTTGACGTTGAAATTGGTGGCGTCCAACGCATGCCACTCAAGATCTTTACCGTCAACCGTTACCTTCTCGCCGTCGTGCGGAACTTTAGTGAACTGGTTGGGAAAGTACGCGGTGTCGAGGTTCTTCCAAATGTAGCTGTCCGTGAATACGGTGTTGCTGCGGTTTGGCTTGTTGATCGGCTCAAGAAGCAGCCATCGCTGGAGGAAACCGTCAGCGTCCGGCGCCTTGGGGGACAATGTGGCAGGTGTGAAGTACGGTGCGAAGCTGCGAATAGTATCGCCGGTCACGGGGAGAAAACGTGCACCGTCGGCTTGGGCTAAGCAGAATTGAAATGCCCAAACGAGCACGGCGACGATTGCCATACTGCGAATGTTATTCATAGTTATTCCTTCGAAGAATTTTCAGGATGAAATGAGGACGATATGTGCTTGTGAGACAGCATCATTGTAGATAATTCGCACCGCATTTTCAAGTGACTTGAGCAACCGATAACGTCTCACCATCGGGGGGCGTCAGGGTTCACACCGTGACTTGTGGCTCAATGAGATAGCAACAATGTCTTGTACCACGAGCTCACTGGGCAAACAACGCAGTGAGTTCCATCGTTCGGCACAATTCTGGAATACGTGGATTATTCAGTTATGTGTCTGAGGCAGGATGATTCGATAATTCCCGCTTAAGTGCATTATGCTGAACAGGTACAAAAGGCCATCATAGTACGGATCGAAATATCCATCGGAGTACGGCTCGAGTTTGGCATTCCAGACTGCATCGACAAAATTCCAGCTCTTGGCCTGAGTTCCCATGATGGATGCCGCTGCTGAGCTGGCTACCAATCCTAGTGAATGACGTAGTGCGCGGTGTCCGCCTGCAGGAAGGATGAAATCTGGAAGTGTCCCGTCCAGGTTGTATTGATCTTCAAAGGAGTCAATTCCACGGCTAAGGAGAAAGTCTTGAATCCTTCTGCAATAGTCCCGTTGCCAGGCCGTATCATCTGCAAACCAGGAATAGTCCATTGCGATATTCATCGGAACTCTCCAGGAATCAAAGCGAAATCCTGCGTGGAAACGGCCCCAACCTCGGGGGGCCCCATTGAAATCTGTGGCATCGGCATTCAAGCCTGTCTTGCTGTCACAAGCCCTGTGAAGAAAAGCGCGTGCCGAATCGGCGCAATCCCTGTAAAATTGCTCCTTGCCGTCCTTCGCATAGTCAGCCCAAACATCAAAAAAAGCCGGCAGAAAGTAGGAAGGGTCCGTCGATTGATATCCGAACTTATCCGGCGTAAAAGTAATCTTCTTTTGTTCGACGTTGAGCACATTCATGACTCCGTCTGTGCCATCCTTGCTCCACATGGCATCAAGAATTCTGCGTGCCTCGGCGTAGTAATTGATCCCGGTCTCGTTTCCCCAGCGATTGGAAGCAAAGAGGAGATCGGTGATAAAGTACAATTCTCCATCGGAGGCAGAGCCTTCTGAGTTGTGTTTTCCCGTTTGTGGGTTTGCACTCCACGCAAAATAAGCGTCTCGGGCTCCGCCCTGATGTTGCATATATTTCTTGGCCCACCTCCATAGACGGTCAAATACATCTTTCTTATCCAGCTGGACCGCCACCATCATACCATATGACATTCCTTCTGTACGAACATCATGATTCTTCAAATCGGAGACATACGCCAAGGAATCGCCCACTTCAAAATAGACTCTGTTGGGCCCTTCAAAAACGTCGTAATAGGTTTTGGCCAATTTTGCTTCAATATCCTCTTGCTTGTACCCGGCTTCGAAAAACACGTTGCGATATTTGCCTGTTTCCCTTGCTCCTTTGTCCCACGGCACCATCATTCCACGCGGGTCGGTAGTGTCTTTCTCACAATTGCTAGCAAGGGCCACCGTCGAAAAAGAAAGAATTGAAGAGAGTACTACGAAGAAGGTATATCTGTTCATGTGTAATCCTTTTTGTTGAAATGCTGCACGGTCCAGATACTAGTCTGAGTAAATACGAACCATACTCGCCATTTCATAGCTGTTCACTTCAACAGCCTCGATCAAAGCGAGCACTCGTCGATCTTACGATTCGTTAGTAATGCTTTGCCAATACAGCATATTCTTTGTAATATTCAGCAGAGCCCCCTTGACTCAAAAATCACAATTGTCCATGAAACCCACACAGCCAAAGGAAGAGAAATGTTCTGACTGGTCCGACGTATTGGTTGTAACGAGATTTCTGTCTGTAGAACGTAACCACAATTCTGCAAAGAATCTATTTCTGGAGATGGCTCATGAGAAT
>CAZOIM010000148.1:0-5106 GCA_964579855.1 uncultured Ignavibacteriaceae bacterium
GCGATGAACGCAGTTCGGTGGAGGAAACAGGTGGTTGTATGTTCGATACTTGTCCTATTCGTGTGCGGAGGAACGATAAGGTCACAGCCGGCAATGCCGGTTCCACAGCCGAGTCCTAAGGCGGTGGTTTCACAGACAATTGGATTGACCGATGTATCGATAATCTATCATCGTCCAACCGTGAAAGGCCGGAAGGTTTGGGGGGATCTCGTTCCGTTCAATCAAGTGTGGAGGGCCGGAGCGAATGAGAACACGACGATCTCCTTTAGCACTCCCGTTCAAATCGAAGGGAAGGATCTGCAAGCGGGGACGTATGGGATTCACACAATTCCCTCCGAAGGTACATGGACGATCATTTTCAGCAAGAACTACACCTCGTGGGGGAGTTTCTTCTACGACCAGAACGAGGATGCTCTCAGAGTCAACGTACAGCCACAGGCCAGTGACATGCAGGAAATGCTCAGCTACGAGTTCGACAACGTCACGAACAATTCCGCCGTCATTGCTCTGCGGTGGGAAACGCTTCGGGTGCCGGTGAAGATTGACATTGACACACGGGGGGTTGCGCTGGCAAACGCAAGGAATATCTATTTGCGTGGTCCGGCAGGATTTACCTGGCAGGGTTTCAACCAGGCAGCAGCGTATTGTCTGGCAGCCAACACCGATTTGGAAGAAGGGCTGATGTGGGCCAACAAGTCGGACTCGTTGAACGAGAACTCGACGAATCTTTTTGTCAAAGAATCAATCCTCGAACAGCTGGGAAGGACATCGGATGCCGCGGATGTGAGGGCCCGCCTGTCGAAAGTGGCGGGATCGGAGGCTGATTTTAATCTTCTCGGCTACATGTTTCTCAATGCAGGCAAGAAGAAAGAAGCCATCGATGTTTTCAAGAAGAACGTCAAAGCGTACCCGGATTCATGGAATGTGTACGACAGCCTCGGCGAAGCTTACGGTGCAAACGGGGACACGAAATATGCGATTGAGTACTATACGAAGGCTCTCAACATGGTGAAGGATGCGGCGAACAAGAAGAGAATTGCCGATACTATCCAGAAGTTGAATGGGAAAGGGATGTGATAGTACGGAAGTCCGTATCTGATATCGTTTTGGCCACTTGGGGCAGGGTTACCTGCCCCAAGTTATTCTAAAGTGTCCAGATAGTTGTTTACCCTCATCGTGGAAGAGCAAAACATTGCATCAAATCAATTCCGTTTTCTACCCAACTTTATATGTATAATCGCACAAGTGATCGCTTGGGCCGAATACTTAGGCCTAAGTAATACGCCCGCTCGTCACCAATGAGCAGTTCATCAGATTCCCAGATTGCAGAAACCCTCGTACCTTCCGAAGTCTCTTCGAATTGATTTTCGTTCCAATTTCGGCTATCATCGATTCACACATTCCTTCAACCGTAGCATCAAAAGGGACCGCCACCGTGTTTCGCGCCATCCAAACACGCCTTGAATTCAAGATCCTTCTCCTCCTTATCGCCGTACTCATTGCGGGATTTGGCACGTACGCCATCATAACGATCGTTTCCGATTCGCGCGCGATGCTCAACCAGGAACGGGATAAACTGCGCGTCTCCTCCGACTGGCTGATGGCTGGGATCCGAAATGTGATGCTCACCGGCAAAGCTCCCATCGCATCGGAATTCGTCAACGACTGCCGACAAAATTTCAAGCAAGCGAATGTAACTATCTACGACCGGTTTGGCCGTGAAGTATTTCTCCGGGAAGGGGAAGGCATGCTCGCTGGTGTGCACGATACGCTCGTCCACAGAGTCCTCTCCACATTGGCAATGGCATCGACTAAAGTGATCGAGGAGAACAACGAAGTCTACACACGGTATGAACCGCTGTTGAGTCTTCCGGAATGTTGGCGCTGTCATAGTCCAAAGGAACACATCCGCGGTGTACTGGAAATCGCGCTCAAGCCTGGCATGCTCCGCACCGAAAATGAGGCTGGGGCCATCCGGCAGATTGCCGGGAGTGTCGGCACCATTATCGCGACGGCATTTCGCACCATTATGCTCGGGGGCAACGGAGAGCAGATGGACACGCTCATTGCTGCGGTGAAGGAAATTCCGGGAGTAACCCGGGCGCAGGTATATGACCGGAAGGCGAATCTGTATTTCGGTCCGGAAGATCACCAAGTCGACGCTGATCGGCTGACGCGTTTTATCGAAGCCCGGCCGGTCGAGAGCCATTTTGAGGATTCGGGACGGAACATCCTGCTGTTTATCCCTCTCGAGAACCAGGAACGATGTCAGGTGTGCCACGGCGGCAAGTTTTCGATGCGTGGCATCATCGTCCTGGAATTTTCAAAGGATGTGTTGAGGAACTCTCTGCGAGATCCCGAGACAATGTTTACAGCCGCACTGCAAAAGACTGCGTTTGAAGGATTTCGGAGTATCATGCTTGTGGGACGCGCCAACTCGGTACGGTTCTTTATGGACGAACTCCGAAAAGAACCGGTGCTCCGTACGATTCGTGTGTACGACACCGCAGGAGTCGAACGCTTCCTCAATCCACCGCCACGGAAGCTCGAACGCCTTCACGAAGTGACCGATTCGTTGAAGACCCTGGAATACGTTCGGACAGACGGAGACGAGGAATCCTTCGTCCGGGTCGTGCCGTTGTTGAATGAAGAACGATGCCACTCCTGTCACGCCGCTGCCGACAAAGTGCGCGGCGTTGTTGAAGTTTCCGCATCGATGAATGAAATAAACGAGCACATACGTTCGAACAAAGTCTACTCCGCGAGTATCGGCGCATTGACAATGATCCTCGTGTGGCTGGTGATCCGATTCTTCATGAAGAGTGTGGTGGTAGGACCCGTTGTGGGGATCGGTGAAGTTGCTGCCCGCGTCGGTCAGGGAGATTTCTCGGTGCAGTCGGATGTGCACTCGATCGACGAAATCGGACATCTTGCACGACGGATCAACCAGATGGTTGACGAACTGCGTGAGAAATTCCATCTTCAGAAATTCGTTTCGCGCCAGACAATCGACGCCGTCAAGAAATCCAACTTCGAAGGTGTGAAACTGGGGGGTGAAAGAAAGGTGGCGACAGTATTCTTTTCGGACATCCGCGGATTCACTTCGTATTCGGAAAACGTTGAACCGGAGAAGGTGGTGGCGATGTTAAACCGTTGTCTGGCAATGCAGGCCCGGATCGTGAAAGAGTACAAAGGAGATATCGATAAATTCGTCGGCGATGAGCTCGTTGCCGTCTTCGAGGGGCAGGATATGGTAAAGAATGCTGTTCGGGCGGCGATCGAAGTGCAGAAAGCAATGAAAGAGGCGCTGCAGGCGGAAGGTGCAGAGACTATTAACGTCGGGATCGGCATCAATTCGGGTGAGATGATCATGGGAGCGATGGGGAGCGAGGAAAGGATGGACTACACCGTAATAGGAGACAACGTCAACCTCGGCGCACGTCTCTGCAGTGCTGCACTTCCGGGGCAGATTCTTCTGGCGCATTCTTCAGCTCAGCATATCCTGGGGGATCCGGAATTTTCATTGCGGAAACTGGACCCAATTGCCGTGAAGGGAAAAGTACAACCAATTATTGTGTACGAAGTGGTTGGATTGTAAAGGATGGAAGCAGAGCGCAACCAATTGCGAGCAGATATGGCTGGAACCTATCTCAAAAATGCCTGCCTTTGAAGTCTATCGGCGGGGGGTTGCATTGGCTGTAAGAGATCTTTCGGAGAAATCCCTGCAAGAAACAGACCCACCTGAATATCTGCGTTGATCAAACCAGAGTTTTCTCTCTGAACCAACGGCATCGATTGCTCTCGTCACTATCATTTAGATATCCCGGCGTTTGAAAATCCCTTGCGTTGCTTACAAGGTCATTTCATGTATATTATCAAGATCAGTGTCTTCATTCGACTTGACGAAATTCAGACGTGTAGGATCATCGCCCTCGTATAGTTCGGCCCAATAGAAAATTTGAAATGCGATCTTCGTTACCTCTTACGATTGTTGTGATGGCAATCTTTTTGATGCAACAATTTCTTCTCGCCCAGAGCCCGTCGCCGAAGCGAGAGTTCCGCGGTGTGTGGATTGCCACGGTCACCGATATTGATTGGCCATCATCGAATGGCATCAGTTCAGCAGCCCAGCAGACCGAACTAACCACGTTGCTGGATGAGCTCAAAGCTGCAGGATTCAACGCAGTCGTTATTCAGATCCGATCCGAATGCGACGCATTATACAACTCACCGTATGAGCCGTGGTCGTACTGGCTGACCGGCTCGCAAGGAACACCGCCATCCCCTTACTACGATCCCCTGCAGTTTGCCGTTCAAGAGGCTCACAAACGCGGTATGGAAATCCATGCGTGGTTCAATCCGTACCGAGCCGTGAGACCTTCGGCCTACGTGAGGGCCCCGAACCACGTTTCGAATTTGCATCCTGAATGGTTGCTCAATTTCCCGGCCATAAATACTGAAATTTTGAACCCCGGCTTGCCTCAAGTTCGTGACTATGTTACGATGGTGGTGTCAGACATTGTTCGACGCTATGATATCGACGGCATTCACGCGGACGATTATTTCTATCCTTATCCTGATGGCGCATTCACGGGAATCACGAAGGAAGATACTGCAACCTTCAGAGTGTACAGTGCCGGAGATACCTCTATAGGACATTGGAGACGTGAGAACGTAAACAAACTTATCAGGCAGATCCACGATAGCGTTCAGGCTATCAAACCTTGGGTCAAATTTGGCATGAGCCCGTTCGGAATTTGGCGTCCGAACAATCCTTCGGGCATATCTGGCTTGGATGCGTATAACACGATCTACTGTGATGCTCTAACGTGGCTAAGAGAACGGACCGTAGACTATATTGCCCCTCAGTTGTATTGGTCGTTCGGTGGAAGTACCGATTATGGAAAACTTCAACCTTGGTGGGCGGATTCGGCGAGCACTTATGGCGTGCACCTGTATACCGGAAACGCAACCTATCGGATAGGAACATCATTCGGCGGATCAATCGAGTTGACGAATCAGATCATCTACAATCGGTCTAATCCCCGTGTTCAGGGAAGCATTCAGTTCAGTGCCAAATGGATACCTGCAAATGTGGGAGGGTGG
>CAZOIM010000148.1:5206-10408 GCA_964579855.1 uncultured Ignavibacteriaceae bacterium
AACAGTACACATTCGCCGTCTCGGCTGTGGACCGCTATAATCGGGAGGGACCTCTAGCAGTCATATCATCGACCCCGGCGACGCATGTGACGGCCCCGACCCTCGTCTATCCGATAAATACGGAACAGAACTATCCTCGCTCTGGAAGAATTCAGTGGAAACACGTCCCGTCTGCTTCTGCATATGTTATTCAGGTTGATTCCACGCCAAATTTTGTTTCGGGTGCGACATTTCTCACTTTACAACTCTCTGATACAACATTGAGCATTCCGAATTTGAAAGCTCAGTCAACCTATTATTGGAGGGCCGCAGCCGGCGGGCAGGCTAATTCCAGCAACTATTCGTCGGCTTTCTCATTCCGGACAGGATGGCCTCTTCCTCCGACGGCTCTTTCGCCCCCCGTGGCGAACGGAATTTCATTAACCCCCACATTTAGTTGGACCGGAGGTGGAGGCACTTCGTTCGAGCTCAAAGTTACCGATTACGCAGCCCGAATAGTTCTGGTTGACACGACGGTCACGGACACGACCTGCACGCTAACAAGATCACTTGACGGATTCAAGATTTACTCCTGGATTGTCCTCGCCTCCAACGCATACGGGTCAGGCGATTGGTCGGCCGAATCACGTTTCAGAACTACCGATGCGACATTGGTGGAGACCACGAGCGGGGCTCCCACGACGTATGATCTCAGTCAGAATTATCCCAATCCTTTCAATCCCGTCACGACTATTCGTTTTGTGCTCCCAAAGACTGGAATCACGAAGCTTGTAATATATGATCTCCTTGGACGCGAGGTTACTTCGTTAGTCAATGAAGTTCTTCTTCCGGGAGTCTACCGCGCACATTTTGACGCGGACAGAATGACAAGCGGCACATATTTCTACGTGCTTACTTCCGGAACGACTCGTTTGGTAAAAAAAATGATCTATCTCAAGTGAACATATGATTACCCGGATCCTTACGTACTCTATCGTGGCTGCTTGTTCAACAATTCTCATATCGTGTATGCAAGTTGAAAAAAACAACTCTCAAGCAAAGGAAGCACTTGATTCCTTGAAGCTGCATTATGCCCCGGATAGCAGGATCGCTGTTTTCGAGCTGACCCTGCAGCAAGATGGTAATGCAGTCGTTCTGAAAGGTGATGTCGATGACCCTCAAGCAAAGATTCAATCACTGGCCGTCGTCTCGAGAGCGATAGGGGGGAAGGTCGTCGACAGTGTGAGAGTTCTTCCGGATTCTCAACTTGGTGAGAACAAGTTTGGCATTGTCGCTGTCAGTGTCGGGAATGTCAGGACAAAGCCGGGTCATCCCAATGAGCTCTGCACACAGGTTCTGATGGGGACAGTCGTCAAGCTCCTGAAGAAACAAGGGAGTTGGTACTTCGTGCAATCGCCTGACAGCTACCTCGGATGGCTTGAAGAAAGTTCTATGAAAATTGCTACTTCTGAGGGTGTCGATACATGGAAAAGTGCTGCGAAGATGATTCTGACAAGTCATTTTGCACTCGTACGATCGCAACCCAAGGCGGATGCCCAACCCGTGAGCGACGCAGTGATTGGGATGCTCGTCAGGTTTCGTGCGCGCAAGGACAAATGGATTGAAGTTGAGTTACCCGATGGGCGTCGAGGATTCATGGAAAGCAAGAACGCACAAGATTTTCAATCGTGGAAGCAAACGCGAAAACTTACTCCCGACAATGTCGAGAAGACTGCAAAACAGTTCATTGGAGTTCCGTACCTTTGGGGTGGAACGTCGTCAAAAGGACTGGATTGTTCAGGCTTCACCAAGACGGTCTTTCGGCTCAACGGTCTTGAGTTGAGCCGCGATGCCAATCAACAAGCGCTTATGGGTGAGGCTATCAATCCGGGACGGGATTTTGAAAACCTCAAAAAGGGCGATCTGCTCTTTTTCGGACGCAAATGGACAAACGATAAACCGGAGAGAATCACACACGTCGGAATTTATCTCGGGAAGGAAGAGTTCATTCATTCTCCCGGTGGCTCAGGGGTCAGGCTGAACAGCTTCGATCCGTCAGCGCCGAATTACAGCGACTCGCACCGCAAGAGTTTCGTAAGGTCTCGACGGATTATTGGGGTAGAAGAGATTCCAGAATTGTCAAAAATGAAAAACTGAATCGCTCACCAACGCCGAAAACTCTTCAGATTGGTCGAACACCGATCCCCGGTCGGTCGGTCAACGTTACCCTTCCATCCACGACCTTTGTCCCGTCAAAAGCATCATTGCTGATCAGAAGAGCTCCGTCGAGGTCTGCGTAGTCGACCATTGGAGAGAGATGAGACGCTGCGGAAATCGCGCAGGACGACTCGACCATGCAACCCATCATAACCTTCATACCAAGAGCTCGGGCCAGCACCAGCATCTTGTGTGCTTCTCTCATCCCCGTGCTCTTCATGAGCTTGATGTTAATTCCATTGTAAACCCCTTGCGCTTTCTTCACGTCGGGGAGCCGTTGCACTGCCTCATCGCCAAAGGTGGGCAAAGGACTATGTTCTGTTAGCCACGCCATATCCTCGACACGTTCCTTCGGCATTGGTTGTTCGACAAAAACGATACCCTTCTCCTTCAGCCAGAAGATCATGTCAAGAGCTGCTGCCCGATCCGTCCATCCTTGATTGACATCCACGCAGATAGGCTTGTCCGTAACCGAGCGAATTGTCTCTATCAACATTTTGTCGGTACCGCGACCGAGCTTAACTTTCAGGATTTTGAATTCAGCAGCTTCCTTGGTCTTTTGCCTGATGACCTCTTCGGTATCAATTCCGATGGTGAACGACGTGTACGTCGCCTTGTTCTTATCGAACCCCCAAATGTTGTACCACGGTTGGTTCATCATCTTGCCGACGAGATCGTGAAGCGCAATGTCGACCGAAGCTTTTGCTGCAGGATTGTCCGGAGCAATCGCATCGACGTCTCGAAGGATCGTTTCCAATTCGAAAGGGTCTTCATACTTGCTCAGATCGACTTTGGAAAGGAACTTCGTTGCGGTTTCGTGTGACTCGCCCAGGTACGGAGGCATGGATGCTTCACCATACCCTGTGAAGTCTTCGTACTCGATCTGCGTAAGCATGACGGGTGTTGTCGTGCGGGAATTTGTAGCAATGGTGAAGACGTGCTTGAGTTCCAGCGTATATGGACGGAAACTGAATTTCATGCGAGAGGATTTGTTCCTCTTTGGATAAGTGTGGCCAAGTGATAGAAGACTGGTCTCGGCGGCAAGTGAAGCGCCGGCGAGAACTGATGCCTTCTTCAGAAAATTGCGTCGATGATGATTCAAGTGAAACCCTCTGTCAGTTGTTTTACAGATACCGCAAGAGTGTAGCAAAAAGATTTATAAGATCCAAAGGAAGGACCAATCTTAAAATCTGTGATCAACCTAGTTGGACATATGAACACTGAAGAGGACTCCAAAATCATAAAGGTGAAAAAGATGGCGAAATGTGATGGTGATCAGGCAGTTAAGGATTCAGATATCAAAATTACGGAACTCAGGTGGTCTCCGTAACATTCAAGCAATACGAATGCGGGGGGAATACGAAGTAGAACCCTTTCCCCCTTTTGAGATTTTTGGAATTTCGCGGGAGAGAAATAGGAGGGTCAGACGCAATGCAGATGTTGCGATGAGGATGCATTGGATTATGAGCACTCCGATGATATCAGAGAACAATATGGAAGTGCGACACAACAAAGAAGGATACTCAATGGAGCATCGATTAAAAATGATTGTCACGAGGTTGAGTACCCATAGATGGGAAGCAAGCCTGATGAAGTCAGAGATCTCACAAAATTCCCAAATTTGGTAATTGATCCTGCACACGTTATTGCCAGCAATAAATATCTATATTGAGATACAGAGAGATGTAGACCCTTCAGCAGACTCTCCAAGCGGAGCGAGATTCACACCCGATCCCTTCTTAATTTCCGCATTTTCAATTTCCGCCAGGTTCCACGCATCACTTCCGATGCCAGGCAAAAAAGAATCACTTCTTCCGGCAAACGATGGAGTGAATTCAATAAGGAGAAATAGATCATGATTAGAAAAATACTTCTATGGTCCACACTTGTGGTGGGATTTCTTTTAACGCAGGCAAATGCTACAGCCCAACAATTTCCGATTGCGACGGGAAAGGATAACACATTTTCCGGGGGCGGGGATTTTGACGGGACAAATTTTCTTATGGGAATTCAGGGAGACAGTCTGAGTCAAAACAGTATGACTGCGCAGTTGATTTCCTCTGGAGGCAATCTCCTCGGCTCGAGAATCGCGTTAGGAGACACTGGGAGCGGCGCTCTGATTGCGTTCGATGGCACCAACTATCTCATGGTGTGGAGCGATATATTTCCAACATTTGCTGGTGGCGACGTTAACGGCACAGGCAATTTGTACGGACGATTCATCAATACCTCGGGCATAGTGCTCGGAACAAAGTTCACCATAGAGACGAATGTCAACATCAAGCAAGGTCGTAAGACCCTTATTTATAGAGACACAACCTTTTTCCTGACATATGAAAAGGGAGTCGACTTCCATTCAGATTATATCTACGGTCAGCGTATCAGCAGATCGGGCACACTCATCGGTAGTCCGGTGCAAATTAGCAGTGCGTATGCACGTGAACAGAGTATTTCCTTTGACGGTACCAACTATCTGGTGGCCTGGTGCAAAACCGACTACCCATTGGTGGACAAAGCTATCTATGGCCAGTTTGTGAGTCCATCAGGCTCATTGGTGGGTCAGAACTTCCTTATCGATGGCAGCAATAACGCGAGCGATGATCCAGTGAACATCGCGTTTGACGGTTCACGATATTTGGTGATGTTTCACGACGAGGCGGCGGACAGCCTTCGATGGAATCTCATCGGCCGTTTCGTATCAACATCCGGCGTCCCGGCGGAACGATTCGTGATCTGCGATTCTTCCAAAAACCCGACGTTCCCGGTTGCCGCGTTTGACGGAACTCACTACCTGATCACCTGGCTGGAAACAGCTGGAAGAATGAGTGTCAACGGAAGATTCTATGCCCCGACCGGCGTTCCGGCGGGAAATGTTTTCATTGTTTTTGATACCCTTGGAGGCAAATCGCCTATCGGAGGTGTTGGCGGATTCGTGAACGGACATTTTTTCTTGAGCGCTACTTGGGTTGATACCCTCTTCGGCAACGGCGATATCTACGGTTTGCT
>CAZOIM010000149.1:0-10258 GCA_964579855.1 uncultured Ignavibacteriaceae bacterium
CTTGTGACCATCGACACCAATGTTCCGCTGAAGATTGATTTTCACTCGTTGCGTGTCGGCAAGCAAGACACAGAAAAACTTGCGCATTTTTTTGAGATCCTTGATTTCAAATCTCTCCTGAACAAATTGCTAGGACAGGCTGGCGAGCCAGAATCGCCCAAAGAAGAAACCGCGGTGGAACTCGCGATTCCTGATGAGGGGCTGTCCACCATGTTTACCGATCAGCACGCTTACAAACTGATCGCAACGGAGAAAGAGCTTAACAATCTGCAAGCGAAACTTTCGAAAGCCAAGGAGTTCGTCTTTGACACTGAAACGACTTCCACGGACGCCTTGCACGCCGAGTTGGTTGGAATATCGATTTCGATGAAACCAAGAGAAGCGTATTATGTGTCGATCACGCCTGAAGAGAAAGCGGCAGCAGGCGATTTGTTTGGTCACAGAAAGGTCGAAGCATTTTCAAGCGGAATCCCGGCGAAACGAGCCTGTACCATCCTTCAAGCAAGTTTTGAAGGGCGGAAATCTCTAAAAATAGGTCACAATATTAAGTATGACGTCCTCGTTCTTTCACGATATGGTATTGAGGTGAAGGGCCCGGTTGCCGATACAATGGTGGCAAGCTACATTCTGCGAGCCGACGCGCATCACAACATGGACGATGCGGCAAAAGAGTACCTTAAGTACAAGACGGTCTCCTATACGGAATTGACAGGAACCGGAAAAGAACAAAAACACATCCGGGATGTCGAGTTGCAGGCGCTTTCCGACTATTCGTGTGAGGATGCTGACATCACCTATCGGCTCTTCAATACCATGAAGCCCAAACTCAAGGAACTCCACATGTACGAGTTGTGCGAGGACATTGAATTCCCCCTCGTCGAAGTACTCACACGGATGGAACAGGCAGGTGTCGCTATCGACGTTATGTTCCTTCGTGGGATGTCGAAAGAACTTGAAGGCCAGATTGCCAACCTGACCAAAGACATTCATCGCGCCGCAGGCGGACCGTTCAATATCAATTCGACACAACAACTCGGCGAAATTCTTTTTTCCAAACTGAAACTTCCCACAATTCGAAAGACAAAGACTGGATTCTCCACGGATGTATCAGTTTTGGAAGCCCTGCAACATCAGCATCCAATTGTTGATAATCTTCTCGAGTACCGTCAGTTGTCGAAACTCAAGTCCACGTATGTCGATGCTCTCCCAGAACTTGTCAATCCGGACACGGGCAGAGTTCACACTTCGTTCAACCAGACCATCGCCGCGACGGGCCGTCTTTCCAGCAGTGACCCAAACCTGCAGAATATTCCCATACGGACGGAGATTGGTCGATCGATTCGGAAAGCGTTCATTCCCGGTACGAAAGAGAATGTGATCATGTCGGCGGACTATTCGCAGATCGAACTCCGAGTGATGGCGCATATTTCGGGTGACCAGGGACTCGCCGAAGCATTCCGGAATAAGGAAGACGTTCATTCCACAACGGCCGCAAAAGTTTTCGGCGTTTCCGTCAAGGAAGTCACGAAGGACATGAGACGGAAATCCAAAGAAGTGAATTTTGGGATCATGTATGGGATTGGCCCGTTCGGATTATCGTCCCGGTTGGAAATTTCACAGGCAGAAGCGAAGGATATCATCGCCAGATACTTCGATCGGTTTCCGAAGGTCAAACAGTATATCAATGATACGATTTCAAAAGCACGGACGGACGGTTACGTCAGCACGTTGTTGGGTCGCAGGAGATACCTGCCTGATTTGAAAAGCGCCAATCAGAACATCCGCTCGAATGCAGAACGACAGGCCATCAACATGCCAATTCAGGGCACGGCAGCAGATATGATCAAAGTGGCGATGGTGGGTATCGATGCTTCGATTCGAAGGAGGAAGATGACAAGCCAGATGATCCTGCAAGTACACGACGAACTGGTGTTTGATGTCGCAAAGAAGGAAGAAGAGGAAATGGAAAAGCTCGTAGAACAACTCATGAGGGAGGCGATGAAACTCTCCGTGCCCATTGAAGTCGAGATCGGCTCTGGAAAGAACTGGCTCGAGGCACACTAGCGGACGAGGTTTCTGAATTCAGATCGATAATCCGGGTGCTCCCCGAGGGAGATCTAGAAACAAAAATCCCCGGAGATTGGTTACACCGGGGACTTGAGTACCATGCGAAAGTTGAACTTTCGCATCGTTGAGTTCTTGAACCGCGTTACACTTCCATAATTTCCTTTTCCTTGAGCGCAAGCAAATCGTCGATCTCTTTGATGTGCTTGTCGGTAAATTTCTGAGCCTCAAGCTCGCTTCGTTTGCGTTCATCTTCCGGCATGTGCTTGTCTTTTTCTTCTTTCTTCAAGTGTTCAATCGCATCACGCCGCACATTTCGGACTGCTATCTTGCCATCCTCGGTGAATTTCTTCACCAACTTCACGAGTTCCTTTCGACGTTCCTCATTGAGTGGAGGAATCGGCACACGGACAACATTTCCATCGTTGATTGGGTTCAATCCGAGGTTTGCGTTCAAGACAGCTTTGTCAATGGCTGCCACCATGTTCTTCTCCCACGGCTGTACCGAAATGGTGTGCACATCGGGGGTGCTGATGTTCGCAACTTGATTCAACGGTACCATGGAGCCGTAGTAATCGACTCTCACACTGTCGAGCAACGCAGTCGTGGCCTTGCCTGTTCGAATTCTGACCAATTCTTCTCGAACCACTTCAACCGCCTTCTTCATCCGATCTTCTGCGTTCTTCAGAATTTCTTTTGATGGCATGTTGGTTCCTTCAGAATGTTTTCGTTGAGGGCTTACAAGAACTGAATTTATCGTTTTGGTAAAAAGGTATCTGCAACTTTTGATCCCACCTTCTCCCCCTTGACCAATTTTCCGAGATTTCCCGGCTTGTTCATGTTGAAAACGATGATTGGAAGCTTGTTTTCCTTCGACAATGTAATGGCGGTGAGATCCATAACCTGAAGATTGTTCTTCAGTACATCCGCGTAGGATATCTCTGAAAAGTACTTTGCACCTGCATTTTTTTCGGGATCACTGTCATATACGCCGTCAACTCGCGTTCCCTTGAGGATCGCGTCTGCCTGTATTTCAATTGCTCGGAGAACGGCGGCAGTGTCGGTTGTAAAGTAAGGATTGCCGGTTCCTGCGGCAAAGATCACCACCCGACCTTTTTCGAGATGACGGACAGCGCGACGCCGGATGTAGGGCTCCGCAATCCTCTCCATGTCGATCGCCGTAAGACAACGGGTCAGCAACCCCCGATGTTCCAACGCACTCTGTAACGCAAGAGCGTTGATGACCGTTGCGAGCATTCCCATATGGTCGCCGGTCACCTTGTCAATGCCGTCTGTCGAATTCTCCACACCGCGATAGATATTGCCTCCGCCGATGACGATTCCTATCTCAACACCGAAATCGTGCGCTTTCTTGATTTCTTCGGCATATCGACGGAGTACTGCATCATCAATGCCGTATTCCTGCGTACCCATCAAGGCTTCGCCGCTGAGTTTTAGAAGGACTCGCTTATACTTGAGTTTTGCCATAGTCGCCGGCCGTGTTGTTGAACGATGCAATGCAATTCCCGGGTTTGAGAGCCCGGGAATCAGGCCTCACCAAGATGGTAACGGTGGAAACGTCGAATGGATATTTTTTCCCCTACTTTTGCCGTTTGCTCGTCAATCAGGTCTTTGATGGTTTTGCCGGAATCCTTAATGAAGCTCTGCTCCATAAGGACAACTTCCTGGTAGAATTTGTCGAGTCGACCCTGGGCTATCTTCTCCGCGATATTCGCAGGTTTCCCTTCGTTGGATGCCTGTGATTTGTAGATCTCCAGTTCCTTGTCGATTGTCTCCTTGGTGATTTGTTCCCTGGAGATATAGTTCGGCGACATTGCAGCGATTTGCATCGCTATGTCGTGCGCGAGCTGTTTGAATTCCGGAGTCTTCGCAACGAAATCCGTTTCACAATTAAGTTCAACCATAGAACCGATGCGGCCGCCTGCGTGAATGTATGCCTCCACGACGCCCTGATTGGTCTCTTTGTCCGCACGCTTTGCGGCCGTGGCTGCACCTTTCTTTCTTAAGTATTCAATCGCCTTGTCGGAATCACCACCGGTTTCTTCCAGCGCTTTCTTGCAATCCATCATGCCTGCGCCCGTCTTCTCGCGCAGTTGTTTTACCATTTCTGTCGTAATGCTTGCCATACTGAGCTACTCGTTCCTTTCCTGTTCTATGCCTCTGACTTTTCGTTTTGTTGGGCTGAATCTGCAGTCTGGCTCGCCGCTTCAGCCTGTGCGGCTCTATGTGCTGCCGCACGCTGTGTTCCCTCGATGACTGCATCTGCTATAGCCTTTGTTACAAGTTGAACCGACTTGAGGGCGTCGTCGTTTGCCGGAATCGGATAATCGATGCCATCAGGGTCGCAATTGGTGTCTACAATGGCAATCACCGAGATTCCCAGCTTTTTGGCCTCGTTCACGGCGATGGATTCTTTTTTCACATCGACAACAAAAAGCGCACCCGGCAGGCGCGACATTTCTACGATGCCGGAGAGAACGTCCTGCAGTTTTTCGCGTTCACGGTTGAGAAAGAGGCGTTCTTTTTTCGTGATGCTCTCGAACGTTCCATCCGTTTCCATCTTTTCGATATTCGTAAGACGTTTGACGCTCTTTCGAATGGTCGAAAAATTTGTCAACATGCCGCCAAGCCACCGCTCAGTACAATAGAATGCATTGCACCGTTTGGCTTCTTCAGCAACAACGTCTTTTGCCTGAGGTTTCGTACCGACAAAGAGAATTCTCTTATCTTCGGCGACAATATTGGAAACCGCGTTACACGCTGCTTCCAGCATTTCCTGACTCTTCTTTAAATCGATGATGTGAATCCCATTGCGCTCCATGAAAATGTAGGGCTTCATCTTGGGATTCCAACGGCGGGTCAGGTGACCGAAATGAGCACCTGCCTGGAGAAGTGCATCGAGCTCGACGCGGGGCATTGTAGGTCCTTTATGTTAGTTGATCGATTATTCTCGTCACTTTCTTCCGGAATCCCAAACTCTTGGATCTGGCCCGGGACACTGCCGGTCGAATCGGAGAATATGATTGATAGAACACGTCCACCGAAAGCAGGTGGACGTTGATACAAAACCTGTTAGCGCTTGGAGAACTGGAATCGTTTTCGCGCCTTCTTCTGACCGTACTTCTTTCGCTCCACCATTCGAGGATCGCGAGTTAACAACCCCGCACCGCGCAACGAAGTACGCATGTCTTCATCCAGAGCAACAAGGGATCTGGCAATGCCTAATTTCACTGCCCCTGCCTGGCCTGTCATTCCTCCACCCCGGACGTTCACTGCGACGTCGTACCGTCCTATGGTATCTGTTACCGTAAACGGCCGCATGACTTCTCCACGTTGCATCTCCAATGGAAAATACTTTTCAAATTCCTTTTTGTTGACCGTGATTTTCCCGGAACCATCCGAAAGCTTCACGCGGGCAACGGCATCTTTACGGCGACCAACAGCAATCGATGTGGGCATCTAATTATTTCTCCTTCAATCCTCGAATGTTAGCGATGTTGGTTCCTGGGCTGCGTGCGGGTGAGTATCACCGCGATAGACTTTCAATTTCTGGATCATTTTTCGGCCGAGTCGGTTATGAGGCAACATCCCTTTTACAGCACGTTCGAACACCCATTCGGGCTTTGTGCTGATGGTATCTTTGAACGACTCAAACCTCGCACCACCTGGATACAACGTGTTATGGTAGTACTGTTTCAACTCATTTCGTTTTCCAGCCAAAGTGACTTTATCCGCGTTGACAACGATGACATGATCACCCAGGTCAAAGTTCGGAGTAAACGTCGGTTTGTGCTTGCCCCGCAAGACATGGGCAACTTGCGACGCAAGTCTTCCAAGATTCTTGCCCTTGGCATCAACCAGAAACCACTTGTGCTCAACCTCTTCAGGCTTAAAAAAATGTGTCTTTGGTGCGGTTTCCACGCAAAATCTCCCACAAAATTGATGTTCTTTGGCTGTTTTGAACTCTTAAGCTATGAAATATAAACGGATTTGCGCAGAAAGTCAAAGGGTTTCTGGTAGGAATTCATCGCGCCCAACGTGGGCCGAACAATCCACGACTGGGAACGATTGTCCTTAGTGGTCATCGTGCAGTATGAAGATTACTCGTTGTGGGGCGTGGGATCATTCTTCCTTCCGTACAATTCCTGTGGAATTGACTGCTGATTTTGTCTTCGTGCTTCATAAGCCCGTCGCCGAGCCTCTTGAAGAGAATGGAAGACGCTATCGAGGGGGAAAACTCCTTGACGCATGTGAAATTGTACATTAAGAGACGTGAAAATTGAATCCATCACCCTCAAATTATAGTCGGTCGAATTATTCCGATTGAAGAAACGACCTATCGCGCTATCGATCATGACTTCACCCGCCGTGACGGAATCGCCATAAATCCCGAATTCAAGACTTCCTCCTGCCGAGGGAACCGAAAAGGTCCGCATGTGCCGCTGAACGGGCACAACAACACGTTGACGGATCTCCCACCGTGGTTCGTTGTCGTCCCGCTGGAACCGAATACCAACGGCGTTCTCATCTTTCCAAATTTCAAACGGTTGAGCAACCATTTGCGGCATGTTATCCGGACGAGGTTCCCTCACCGCAAAACGACGAAGCAATCTCTCCGTCATTTCCAGGTTCTTTTGTGCAATTCCGGCAATCTGAACCGATTTTTCGGCACTGTGTTGTATATGACGGAGTGCTTCCACGTCAAAATGTGCGTACGTCAATGAGTCGGCGGTGACAACAACAAACCGGCGATTAGCGGGGACACGGTTCATCTCGACATAAATACTTTCGGGATTTGCAGGAACGAATTTCTTCGATACAAATGTGTACGGGGCATCTTTCCGTTCAAGAAATCGCCCGAAGCGGACGCGTTGGAACGGCTCAAGGCTTGCGGCAATATTCGAAACCATGACCCGATTCAGTTGGGCAAGCCCGGGATCGATCGCTACGGCATTATTTTCGCTCACGAGCACGGAACTCTCGATTCTCCGGCGCGCTAATCCAAACAGCGAATCGATCACATCTTTTTGCTGATCCGTAGCCTGGATTTCAGCGTAGAAATCCTTTACGGTGATGGGCTTTGCTTTTCCCGATAGCGTCTTGCCAAGTTTGATCTGATAGCCATTGGTCGCGTTCTGATCTATGTTCAAAGAAGTTCCCTGTTTGGCATCGAGTGGAAGAACCCCGAGAAGAGAGAACTGGAGGACCTGATTATTGTCGATATGCGCGAGCAATGGGAGAATCGACCCCTTCATGATTCCCTCTTCGTAGACGGTTTGCACCATCTGCGATTTTTGTGTCACAAAATGCAGCAGTGACATACGGTTTTCGTAAATGACCGACCCTATCAGAAAAATTCCAACAAAACTGGCCAGAACAGCTGTGGGAAAATGTCTTCGAGGAAACGGCAGAAGATTTTCGGCTTCGTTTTGTTCGGAGAGTTTTGAAGACAGTCTCGTCCAGAACGCAAAGTTCGGCTCGATTTTCTTCTGTCCGGCCAGGAGTTCCCTCATCCTCTTCAAACGATCGAGTTCGAGGCTTACTGCCGTATCGGTCGCGATGAGCTCTTGCGCGATCTTGCGTTCTGCATCGCTCAGGGTGCCGTCAAGGTATTCATTGAGTAACGCATCAATACTATGTTGTGACAAACGATTCATATTATTTCTCCTCCAGCAGTGGTTGGAGTACTTTCCGGAGCATTGACCGTGCCCGGGAAAGTCTCGATTTCACTGTTCCAAGTTCGCACTGCAAAACTTCGGCAATTTCCTCATACGAGAGGCCTTCGATGTCCTTCAAGATAATGGCAGATCTAAATTTTTCAGGGAGAGCCTGCAACCCAAGACTTACGATTTCTTTTGCATCCCGTTCTTCCGGCGGAACAGACATTTTTGCTACAAGCTCCTTGTTTGCCTCATCGACCAGCGTCTGAAATGAAAGGAATCTTCGGACCTTTCTCCTCCGCATTTCGTCGCGGCTTTTATTGACCGCAATTCTGTAGATCCATGTATAGAACGAGGAATCGAGTCTGAACGATGGCAAAGCCTCGTACGCTTTGATGAAGACTTCCTGGGCCAGGTCGTCTACCATTCCGGAATCGTGGAAGATCGAAAAGATAAGACTCCGAACCCGTTCCTGGTACCTTTCTACAAGTATTTTGTAGACACCGCGTTCCCCATGCTGGAAGAGTGTAATAAGTACTTCATCACTTTTCTGCGCGTAGGAAGACGGCGACGATTGTAAGGGGTCCTGCATGCGTCTTAAGGATTGGTCTGATGATTGCGGCACAGTTGACCGCTTGGATGGCATGTACGTCTCGACCAATCCAAGGAACCAACTGTTGTTCTTTTCTTCACTCAGTCCGAAAATGTAACCAGATTCCACGCAATAGTTCCAAGATAGTAACAAGAAATAGCCTGAATTGCAGACCAGTATTCCGTCGATTTATAGACGTCCTGCACTCTCTTCTTGTTCCATCCAGAAATGAAAAAACTCATATGAAGTCAGACTTCACACGAGTTCGATGAGTATCAACGAATTTCGGTATGCCTCAGGCGACTACCGGTTCCACCTCCGCAACGACCCTTTTTTCGAATTCGCCTCTGAATCTTCGAATCATCGATTGGACCGGCCAGGCTGCCGCATCTCCGAGTGCACAAATGGTGTTCCCCTCCACATTGTTCGCAATGTCCATGAGTAAGTCAACGTCCGCCTTCTTCGCCTGCCCAAGTTCGAATCGCTTCAAGATTTTCCAGAGCCAGCCCGTGCCCTCTCGGCACGGCGTACATTGCCCACACGATTCGTGGTAGTAGAATTTGGAAATTCGTGCAATGACCTTGATCAGGTCCGTACTTTCATCCATCACAATCATGCCCGCCGTACCGACCGAGGAACCTGCAGCTTTCAGGGATTCCGCATCCATGCGAATTCCCTCGAGCTGATCTCCCCGCAATATCATGGTCGACGATCCTCCGGGAATCAATGCCTTGATAGCTTTTTCACCGGGGATGCCGCCGGCATATCTGTAGATGATCTCCAACAACGGTTCGCCGGTTGGCATTTCGTATACACCAGGATTGTTAACGTGTCCACTCACACCAACGAGAATTGGACCGGGATGCTTTGCGGCGCCGATCTTCGAATACCATTCCCATCCCTTGTCGATTATTACAGGGACGTTCGCGATCGTCTCAACATTATTAATTGTTGTCGGGCAGCCCCAGACTCCATTCTGCGCGGGAAAAGGAGGTTTCACGCGGGGATAGCCTCGTTGACCTTCGAGAGAATTCATCAACGCAGATTCTTCGCCGCAGATGTAGGCCCCCGCCCCCTTGTGTACATACACATTTGTCGAAAAGCCGGATCCGCAAATATTCTGACCGACGAATCCGTTCGCGTAAGCATCGGTAAGCGCCTTTTCGACCATCCGCACCCATTTTCCATATTCACCGCGGATGTAAAGATATGCCGAGGTGATTCCCATCGCGTAACACGCGATGACAATTCCTTCGATGAGGAGATGCGGATTCCGTTCGAAAATCTCTCTATCCTTAAAGGTACCGGGTTCAGACTCGTCACCGTTGACGCAAAGATATTTCGGCTTGGTCGTCTGTTTTGGCATGAAGGTCCACTTGAGGCCCGTGGGAAAGCAAGCTCCTCCGCGGCCACGCAAATTCGATTTCTTTACCTCATCCGTGACCTCTTCCGGTTTCATCCCAAGCGCTTTCTTTAACGCTTTGTATCCACCGTTCGCGAGATACACATCGATTGCATGGAAATTTGCGATCTCGGGAAGAATGATCTTGTCCCAATGCGTCACATGCTCTTCGTTCAATTCAGCCGTCATTTTAAATTCGTAAGGATTTGATCCACTTTTTCGGTCGAGAGATTTTCATAATATTCCTCGCCAACGGCAATCATCGGTGCGGTACCACAGGAGCCCATGCATTCAACTTCCGAAAGAGTCCATCGCTTGTCTTTCGACGTTTCTCCCATTTTGATGCCGAGCTTCTTTTCCAGATGGTCGACGATATGATCCGAACCACGCAACATGCACGAAACATTCGTGCATACTTCAATGTGATGCTTTCCGCACGGCTCCCGATGAAACATGGTGTAGAATGACACCACGCCAAGAATGTGTCCGAACGTCACGTTCAACAATATTGCGACATAT
>CAZOIM010000150.1:0-10213 GCA_964579855.1 uncultured Ignavibacteriaceae bacterium
TTCCTGTTGGTGTTGAACGGCTTTCTCCTGATCGTCGGTATGACGATGGAAATGTTTCCGGCAATTCTCGTTGTCGTGCCATTGATTCTTCCGATCGCCCAGCAATACAACGTGAATCCTCTCCATCTCGGCATCATCTTTCTGACGAACATGGAGGTGGCCTACCTGACTCCGCCGTTCGGGTTGAATTTGTTCCTGTCGAGTCTGCGATTCCGCATGCCGGTGTTCAATATCGCCAGATCGGTTTTGATCTTTATTGTTCTGGAATTCGCGGCATTACTCCTTATCACTTATGTCCCGGAACTCAGCCTCTGGCTTGTGAACCTCCGCGCTTCGCATTGATGGCCTGCTATTTAAGAACAACAAAGCCCAGTCGATTGATCGACTGGGCTTTTGTCGTTGATGCACTTCCTGCGTAAAGTGGTTCACATACCTTTCTTCGCTTTCTGTTCCTTCGCCTTTGCTTCCTGTTCTGCAGTCCATGGTGGGACGACACCTGCTGTTCTGGCGTAGGCGATCGACTGTCCGAGATGCTCATGCATGTGGGTCAGCGCAAGCAAATAGACGGCACGGTAGGACATTTCCATGCCGAAAATTTTTGCAGTCTTGTCGAGGTCAGCATCAGGCAGTTTCGTCAAGTTGTCGCGAAATGATGCGAAGGAGGTCTTCACAATTTCGGCGATCTTTGCCTTGTCCGTCGTCGACTGCTCGTAGGTTTTTGGATCCATGCCTTCTGGTATCTTGGATCCGCCAGCGAAGGACGGAAAGAGATAATTTGCACCGGCGATATGAAGATATACCTCACTGATTGACCGAACTCCTTCACCGGGGCGCCACGTAAATTTCTCCTGCGGAACAGCGTTCACGAGCGCGAGTATTTTCTGCTCGACGCCACTCGCGTTCATCAGCATTTCACCTCGCAAGCCGTTCGGCACGCTTGGTTTATCCTGAGCGATCGCCGTCCTCGTTGAGAACGCTACGAGCACAAGGACCAAAAACAAAGCAAATCTCTTCATGAAAAGACTCCTTTAAGTTGTTATGGATTATGGTGGGAGGGGAACTGCAAAAAACCAAAGCAAGCTACATAATTGATCGTTGATTTCCAAATATGGGAAAGAGTCGCAGATGCTCATTAAATTTGAGCGAAACGACTCTTTTTGGGGATTCTAAAGGAATAGTAGCACCTAGGCACCCTCTACTGCCGCATTAGAAACGGATACTTGCTGCAACAGATGCTTGGCTTCAGCTCCGGCTATTGACGGATGACCAGGTACCGCTTAATTTTTTGCGTAGTAGTTTTTTCGAACTCCTGTTCGCGGATGTAGAATTTCTTGATTTGTTTGTGGGAAGCCAACGAGCTGTTCGCTGTACGGACCTCCTGGGCAATCACGTCGTTGATAAGGGTGTCTGTGATCGGAACGCCCTTCGCATCGGAAAGCTCGATGAATGCTTCCGCGTCAACGACGATTTGAGCTGCGATAATCTCATCCTGTTTCGGATCGGTCTCGCCATACACAAGCGATTCAAATACATAGGGACTCCGATGCAGTGCGTCTTCGATTTCTTCCGGAAAGACATTCTTTCCGCTCTTGGAAATGATGACGTTTTTCTGCCGACCGCTGATGTGCAACATCCCATCTCCATCGATGTATCCTTCGTCACCCGTTTTGAACCAGCCATCTTCGAAAACGTCGGCCGTAGCTTTTTCGTTCTTGTAAAATCCCAGCATGACGTTCGGTCCCATTGCCCATATCTCGCCGACCCCATCAGCGTCCGGATTGTTGATTTTTAATTGGACTCCGGGAAGAGGAAAACCTGCAGAGTCATCTTTGAAATTATCGATCTGGTTAAGTGTGAGGATTGGAGACGTTTCGGTGAGACCGTATCCCTGAATGAAACTGAAACCAAACTCACGGAGTCCTTTTGCAACAGCAGGATCAGGAGCTGCACCACCGGCGATGAAACATCGAATATGACCTCCGAACCGGTTATGGATTTCCTTGAACAAAGTCTTTCGCACACTCTTCCATCCAAATTGCTCCACAACCGTACTGAATTTCTGGAGCGGTCCAACGAGTTTCGACACAATCTTGTTTTCCTGGATCGATTTATGAATGCGTTTGAACATCTTGTCGTAGAGCAAAGGGACGGCGAGCAGCATCGTGGCCTTGACGAGCTGCAGATCGTCAACGATTGTCTTGAGAGAACGTGCGTAATGCACCGATGCCCCTGCGGACACAGGACAAAGGAAACCACACGTACATTCATAGGTATGATGCATGGGGAGCACTGAGAGAAATCGATCATGAGGAAGGATTTCAAAGAGCGAACGCATACTGATCAGGTTTGCCGCAAGGTTCTTCTGAGAGAGCATCACTCCTTTGGCTCGGCCAAGCGTTCCGGATGTGAAAATTATGACGGCGAGGTCTCGTGGTTGAACAGCAGGCAAATCGTCAACCGTACAACCTCTGCTGCGGTTGATGAGTTCGACCATCGAATGAACGCCGTTTTTTTCGGTCAGCAGATCCATACTGATGTAATGCTGAAGTCGCTTAAGAGACTGCCGCTCCTCGCGAAACAGCGAATCAAATGATTCGGAGAATACCACGGCCACTGATTCGGACTCGTGAATAATGTTGATAATTTCGTTGACCGTGAGGTTTTTGTCGATGGGGACGATGACGTACTTGAAGCACATCGCCGTAAGATATGCGATTCCCCACTGGACACGATTTTCACCCACAACGGCAATATGACTCCGTTCTTTCAGGCCGAGTGACTGCAGAGCAGCTCCAAACTTCAGGACGTTTCTCAGGAGAGCACCGTACGTTACCTTTGGTATCGGTGTGTCCTTGAGATCTTCGAGAGCCAGTTTTTCGCCAAATTGGGCCGCCGATTTCAGGAGCATATCCTGAATTGAAACGAATGGTTGAACGGGGTAGATTGTCAGATTCTTTTTCATGGTCTTTCGAATTAGTAATATGGGAGGAATCAATTGGGGAAGTCTTGCGAAGACAAATCTGAAATGATTCAGGCTGGAACAAATGTACAAAAATCTGGTGAAACTATTTCATCAATCTCTTGAGGAGTTGGATTTGTCCGGCATGGTAGACATCGTGCGAAGCAATTCCACGGATAATTGCTTCGTTGTTCACTTTGCTATTTTTGGGAATTCGATGGAGCGCGCTTGTATCCAGAGACTCAATCGCTAGCACCATCGTTTGGTGTGTCTCATCCAACAATAGTATGTCGTGAGATAATGCCTCTTGCGTGAAAACCAGAGGTCGCTTAAACCAATTGCTTCCGGTTAACGAAAACGATCCTCTCCGTTCGTTGAGTATTCTCCGACGAACGATGTATTTCCAGTAGGCACAGTGGACGAGGATTTCCCAAATATTGTGACGCCCTGGCGCCGGTCTCCACGAGGCCTCTTCAACGTGTAAACCTCGAAGCGATCCGCGCAGATTTGGCCCGTGCCAGGCCTTCTTCGAGTATGACTCCTCCACAAGTTGCAATAAAGCAACCAATTCGACTTGACCGTTTCGTTTCATGATAACCTCTTATGATTACGTTTGCCCGGCTAAAACATAACGAGCAAGAATCCTGAAATCAAGCCAGCAAGACGTTGAGTAGGAAATATCAATTGTTGAAGCAAGATGGGCTTGGTCATAGTCTCAAACTCTCCTTTGGTTTTGCGATCTGTAATGAGTATTTTAGTCCAATCCTTTTGATGAAAGAGTACGAAAAAAAATAATGGCAGATTTTGAAATTACTGTAATTGGTGGTGGTGTGGTAGGTCTCGCAATTGCCTCACGGTTGTCGGTGAAGCATCCCAATCTCGTTCTTCTTGAGAAAAACGCCAAATATGGGGAAGAAACATCAAGTCGAAACAGCGAAGTCATTCACGCGGGCATCTACTATAAGCCCGGATCACTCAAAGCCCTCCTGTGTGTAGAGGGGAGAGAGCGGCTTTATTCGCTTTGCAAAGAGAATAACATCTCGCATAAACAGATCACGAAGCTGATCACAGCCTCCACGCCGGAAGAAGTGTCGAAGCTCAACGCAATCTACGAGAATGGAACGAAGAACGGTGTTCTGCTCCAGATTCTGGATGCCGAGAGTGCGCATCGACTTGAGCCGAACATTCGAACATACGGTGCAATTTTCTCGCCGACGACAGGTATCATAAGTGCACACGAGTTAATGGACTATTTCTATCACAGCATTGTGAATAATGGAGCCAATGTTCAACTTCATTCCCCCGTGGTTGGGGTAGCAAAAAAGTCCGACGGATATGAAATACACATTGAAGAACAAGGACAGCCATCAAGTTTCACCTCTGAAATCGTCATTAATGCAGCGGGACTTGGTGCGGATCTGGTCGCGAAAATGGTGGGCATCGATATTGATGCTGCAGATTATCGTCTCGTGTTCGCAAAAGGATCCTACTTCGCCGTTGTTCCTTCCAAAGCAAAGCTTGTCTCGCGGCTTGTTTATCCGGTTCCCAGCGCCGAGGGTTTGGGAGTCCACGCGCTCATGGATCTTGGGGGACGATTGAAATTCGGACCGGATGTGGAGTACCTGGGTGACAGGATATTTCGCTACGATGTCGCGGAAGAAAAGCGAAGTGCCTTCGCAGAATCCATCAGACGGATTCTACCGAACATCAACGATGAAGACATCTCGCCCGACATGAGTGGAATTCGCCCAAAGTTGCAGCGAAAAGGGGAAGCCGCAAAAGACTTCGTTATTGTGCACGAGAAGGAACGCGGGTTGGGGGGATTTGTAAACCTCATCGGTATTGAATCACCTGGGCTTACCTGCTCACCCGCTATTGCGAGGTACGTTGAAGAACTTCTTTTCTAGGTTTTGTCGATCCTCTGCATTGTTGAGTTAACGCATACCGTCTGCACCACCCCGACTTCAAGGGTTAACCAAACTTGTTATCCTTTGCCGCACAGCGGGAATTCTTATTGTTGAATTTTGCGAGGAGGTTGCAGTACACAGCCATTTCCCTTCTACATGCTCCGATAACATCGTTTGGAGCAAACGATGCATGAGGACAAGAAAAATCGCAGTACTTTGGCAGATCCGCGATTTCCAGTTTTCGCGTGGATGGTCTATTCTTCAGTGCCAATCTTGTCTGGCTCGATTTGTTCTATGCCACCCCATCAGCCCAGAGGATTAGTCCGGGTTTGTAGGCGTTGTCCAAATCACTATTCCTCGGAAGAATCCGCACCGTATGGCCGAGTCGCCCGCTGGTGTCCAATACAATGGTCCCAACATAGTCATACAGTGAGCCTTTGGGTTTATCGGCTGGTTTCATCAGAACGAGACGTGGATTCTCGATACCGCCGTCTGCATTGAGACTCCCGTAGTAGAGCTCGACCGAAATGTCATCGGGACTTAAGCGGCCAAGTTCGATTTTGGCGCGAACATTCAGACCGACTCCGACTTTCAGCCCGTCATGATTTTCAGCTGCAACCTCCTGAATCCGCATCGATCCCCAATTGGTTCTCACGTGAGACACCCAGGATGAGAGATTCCTTGATCGCTTGAAATCATCCGCGCTTAAATTCCTATAGCGATCGAGAGACGGAAGATACATTGATTCCGTGTATTCCCGGACCATCCGATTCGTGTTGAATTGAGGTCCAATCTCCTTCATCGCAGATTTCATTTTGCTGATCCAGCCGCGGGGGAGGTCTTCCGCGCCGCGCGTGTAGAATAACGGTACGATTTCTTTTTCAAGCAGGTCATAGAGACTGTTCGATTCAACTTCGTCCTGATATTTCTCATCGCCGTATTCCTCACCTTTGCCGATCGCCCAACCTGTGTTCACATTGTAGGCCTCATCCCACCACCCGTCGAGTATACTCACGTTGATCGCACCGTTCATTGTTGCTTTCATGCCGCTGGTTCCGCTGGCCTCCAAAGGTCGTCGTGGAGTATTGAGCCAGATGTCGACACCCTGAACGAGATACCGGGCAACGACCATGTCGTAGTCCTCCAGGAACAGCATTCGATGACGTGCATCGCCGTTTCTGACGAAATGAATAATCTGACGAATAAGCTCTTTGCCAGGAGTGTCCATCGGGTGTGCCTTGCCGGCAAAGATAATCTGCACCGGACGGTCTTTGTTGTTCAGAATGCTGATGAGTCGCTCGGGATCCCGGAGCAACAACGCAGCTCGTTTATAGGTGGCAAACCGTCGGCCGAAGCCGATAGTAAGTGCTTCAGAATTCAGCAATTCAGAAGCAAGAGCAACTTCCGTCGGTGGTGCCCCCCTGCCTTCCAATTGGGAATGTAATCGTTGGCGTGCATAGGCGACAAGTCGCTCTCTTCGGCGTTCGTGTGTGCGCCACAGTTCTTCATCGGGAATGTGATTAATACGGTTCCAGAATTGACCATCTCCGGCGTCTTCCCGCCATCGGGGTCCGAGATACCGGTCGAACAATCCTTCCATTTCGCGGCTTATCCAGGAGGGCGCATGGACACCGTTGGTGATCGAGCCAATGGGAACATTTGCAAGAGGGACACCGGTCCAGATCTTCTGCCACATTGCCCTTGAAACGTTACCGTGCAACTTGCTCACGCCATTGCTGAATCCAGACATTTTGAGTGCAAGCACCGTCATGCAAAACGATTCTTGCTCGTTATCGGGATTTTGCCGACCAAGACCAATAAAATCCTTGCGAGAAAGCCCTAGTTCATGACAATAACGGGAGAGGTACTTGTCGATAAGCTCCGGAGCAAAGTACTCGTTCCCCGCGGGCACCGGTGTGTGCGTTGTAAAAACAGTGCCAGCCGTGGTAGCTTCGCGAGCCTCCGCGAATGACATTTTGTAGGTTTGCATGAGATCCTTGCATCGCTCGAGTGCGAGAAATGCAGAATGACCTTCATTTAAATGGAAGACTGAGGGATGAATGCCAAGAGTCTGCAATGCCCGGTAGCCGCCGATGCCAAGCAGAATTTCCTGCTTGATCCGCATTTCACGATCTCCGCCATACAGTTGATCCGTAATATCCTGATCTTCGGGCGAATTGGCCGGAATGTTTGTGTCCAGAAGGAACAAGGAAATGCGTCCTACGCGGACTCGCCAAACCTGGGCGGAAAGGGTACGGCCCGGTAATTCGACAGTGATCACAAAAGCTTTGCCGTTCGTATCGCGCTCCAACTGAATGGGGAGCGTGTAAAAATCATTTTGGGGATAGCGTTCCTGTTGCCAACCGTCAGCATTCAGGTACTGTCGAAAATATCCCTCTTGATACAGCAATCCAACTCCCACGAGGGGGATTCCAAGATCGCTTGCTGACTTCAGATGGTCTCCGGACAAAATCCCGAGGCCTCCGGAATAATTTGGCAACGCTTCGGTAATGCCAAATTCGGTCGAAAAGTACGCAATCTGATTTGCTTCTGCGATCTCTTTGTAGTTTTTGATGAACCAGCTGGATCCTCTGTCGAGATAACTGTGGAATTGCTGGCATGCTCGTTCGACTTGGGCGAGGTACGCGTCATCCCGTGAGGCTGAGGTCAATCGTTCCTGATTTATAGTACCAAGCATGAGCACGGGATTGTGGTTTGTACGCTCCCACAGATCGGGGTCGAGACGAATGAACAACTCCATAAGATCGTGGCTCCACACCCAGTAGAGGTTATATGCGAGCTCTCTGAGGCACTCCAACTCTTTAGGCAATGCCGGAGCGACGTTATACGAGACGATTGGTCGAATCATAGGACTTGTTCCTTCTCAATCAGTTGATTCATAGGAACGACTAACAAGCGAAGAACGAATGTGTGGCCTGTGCGGGAGAAACTTGAGGATGGAATCTAAACGCCTCATACGAATTAGGGATAGACGATGTGCTGTTCCCCTGCGCGAAGACGCTCGTTTAGTTTAGCAAAGAATAACAACAAAAACCACCCGAGGAAATTGCCAAATGTGAGAATGGGATGGGGGATTGGCGGATCAACGAGGCTCGGCAGCTCTCGTGTTCGGTTGGCCGAACACGAGCGGGCTATCTGCGGAAAGACTACTTGACGCGATGCTTCCAGGCCTCGTATACTTTTTCCATCTGGTTGATATGGGCGTACGGATGCTTTTCGTATGTTTCAAGCCATTGGTCGAAATTCATCGTACCGCGTTCTGTGTGTTCGACGGTATTTGACCAGACTGAATCCGGAAGTTTGCGGATCAGCTCATATGACGATTTGCGGAGATGCTTGAACAGCTCGAGCGCAATATCAGTGCTTTGGTCATGATAGGACATGACTTTAGACCATACATTTTCATCATATCCAAGAACCGTTTTGCCCGGCTCGGCGATAAAACGTCGGCATCGTACGAAACTGTTTGCTTCACTATCCGTGATGTGGACGATAATCTCGTGGATACTCCATCGATCAGGGGCCGGTTTGAATTTCCACATTCGTTTTGGAAATTTCCGCAGAGCTTTCTTCAGCGCGGGATACGCTTTTCCGTAGGAGCGGATCTTACTTTTTCTTTCCTGAGGAGTCATGGGGCGCCCTTTGTTGATCGTTCTTGTCGGACTGCATTTCCATTTGCTGGTCGAGACGGTCTTGCTCACCGCTTGCCCAATCACAAATCATTTTTACTTCAGCATCTGTTAAACGTGCGGCAGGATGCATCCATCGGTATTTTGGTAATGGCATCTCGTGGTTATAGACCTGATCATAGATGTTGTCGAGGACCGAATGGATTTTGCCTGGACTGTAATTGCCCCATTCTGAGAAATTCACACGCCTTCTGCCGGAATTAACGTCTCCTGCTATCAGGTAATTGACGGGGGTGACATAGCTATACCAGGGCCAGTGCGTCTCGTTCGAATGGCAATCGAAACAGACTGTTTCCATTTTGCCGACGACTTCCGGAGGGATGCCTCTGTAGTTCCTGATGGACACCGACGGGTCGCTCGTGGGATTCGTTAGATCGGGTCGAATCAATTGTGCCACTACGATAAGACCAAAAAGTCCAATCGCGGTTCTCGTAAGAATTTTCTTCATAGATTCTCAAATGACGTTTTAGTGCGAGGCTTCACCAATATAGAAAAAAACTCTGCTCTTTCGCAAGCTTCGTCGTGTGAGCCGGATCGCGAATCGAGAACACTGAATTTCCTGCAGAATCCGTTCAATCACCGGGAAGAATCGTCTGGAGTGACCAATCCTCACGATTTCGGACAAGAGTGGTAGGATGGAGGCTGTACGGCTGTGGCATAGCCTGATGAGCATAGTTCATCATTTCCATTTTTTCCGGAACGAACTTGATAAGAACATAATCGTCGCTCTCCGGTCCGCCTGGAAACAGATCGTTCCAGTTGGAACGCCAGTATTTACGCCTCAAAGCAATATCTTCCACGATGGTCGAAGTCCCTTGCAGGGTGAGGTACGCTGTTTCCTGCTGACTGTAGAACGCAAGTGAGACTTTCGGCTGTCGACGGATTTCGCGAATCTTCCGCGAACGGGGGCTGGCGCCAAAATAGATTGTGAAATCTCTTTCGGGCTCATAGGGTTGCATAAGCCGGGCGTGTGGAACGTGGTCTCCGACATCGGAGATAAAAAAACAATACTCGGTGGTCTTGATGAGTTTGCGAGCGACATCAAGCAATTGGTCTTTCGTCAATGTGTTCATACGAGTACCTCCTCATGAATCGGTAAAACCAGGATCAACTTGTGAGCATCCTGCTCACTGTGCGGAAGTCTTGTATCGATTTCGGATTGCCGGGATCAGGTATTCGGAAAAGGCGCGTTCGAAATCATACTCCGGTTTGTAGCTCCAATCGGTGCGTGCCGCCGAATCATCAACGTCTTCCGGCCAGCTGTCGACGATGACCTGCCGTTTCTGATCAGGCGTAAAGCTCACCTTCGCGTCCGGAAAATCTTTAAGGATCCGTAGGTATACTTCGCCTGCCGAAGGGTTGAATGCTCCAACATTGTACACTGGTTTTGAGAGACTCTCACGCGGAGCGGCCTGCAGATGGAGGAGAGCCTTGATGGCATCCGGCATTGCCATGAATGGAATTCGGGAGTCTTCACGGACAAAACAGTTGTAGGAGAGATGTTGTGCTGCTTGATGCAACATTTCCGGGGCAAAGTCGCTCGTTCCGCCTGTCGGGACGGTCTGGGCACTAATGAGTCCAGGAAATCGCACACCTCGAAAATCTACCCTTCCCCTTGCAGGCTCGACATCGAGTTG
>CAZOIM010000151.1:0-10197 GCA_964579855.1 uncultured Ignavibacteriaceae bacterium
GGACGCGTGCAATGCACGAAATTGCGGAAAAGGGAGTTGCAGCGCACTGGATGTATAAAGAAAACAAGATGTCTCTTGACAAGGAACTCGAGAGTTGGATCAACTGGGTTCGTGAAATTTTTGAGCAGAAGAGCGAAGAGACACCCAAGCAACTCATGGAGAGTTTCAAGCTCAACTTGTACCAGGAGGAAATCTACGTTTTCACTCCAAAAGGTGATTTGAGGATCCTCCCGCGCAACGCGACGCCGATCGACTTCGCGTTCGAGATTCACTCCAATGTCGGGTTCCATTGCATTGGTGCCAAGGTTAATGGCCGTATCGTACCATTGAATACACTGCTTCGCAGCGGTGACCAGGTTGAAATCATCACTTCAAAGAATCAGAAGCCCAACCCGGATTGGGAAATGATTGCTGTGACACACAAGGCGAAACAACACATACGCAAGTGGATCAGAGAAGACACACGAAAGAAATCAGATGAAGGACGCGAGGTATGGACGAAAAAGCTCAAGAAGCACAAGTTTCACATCGCTGATGATGATCTGGCAAAATATGCCCACAACGTCAGGGCCGAAAACTTACAGGATTTCTTTGTTGCAATAAAGGATGGAACGTTGGATGCTGATGAGATTATTGAACATTTGGTTGTCCGTTCCAAACATCCGGGTGGAGAGTCGTCAAAAGTTGAAACGACTGAACAAAAATCAATCTTTGATAAGTTTATTAATTCTGCTCGTGAAATTACAAGCGGAATTTCGGTTCTTGGTTCAACGGAAAATTTTCTACACCAATACGCAAAGTGCTGCAATCCCATACCCGGCGATGAAATCGTCGGCTTCGTCACTGTTGGCGAAGGTATCAAGATTCACCGTAAGGACTGCAAGAATGTGATTTCAATGCGCATGGCAGAAAGCGAGCGATTAGTCGACGTCAGCTGGCCCAATTCAAACGGACCGGATTTTATAGCCGCACTCCACATTGCCGGACAGGACCGGCCGGCACTGCTGAGCGATATTACTCACGCTATTTCCATGTTTGAGAACACGAATATCAGAAGCGTGAACATGGATTCGAAGGGTCCCATTTTCGAAGGACAGATCATCGTCTTTGTAAAGAATACAGACCATCTCACAAGACTTCTTGAGAGGCTCAAGAGGGTGGACGGGGTTTTGGAAGCAGATCGATATTTTGGCTGAGAGCCGTGAAGGAATGAATACTCGAATCCTTGGGATTGATTTTGGAGACAAACGAATCGGCCTATCGATGAGTGATCCTCTCGGAATCATAGCAACTCCGTACGGAACCCTCGAAAACAATGGCGCTGTATGGAATCGGTTCAAAGAGATTGTGTTAAAAGAATCTATTGCATTGATTGTTATTGGTATGCCAATGACATTACGTGGAGAAAAAGGACAGAAAGCCATCCTCGTTGAAAAGTTCATAGAAACGCTCAAATCACAGACTGGATTGAATGTCTTCACTTGGGACGAAAGATATTCTACGCTCATTGCGCAACGGACCTTGATGGAAATGAACACAAAAAAGAAGAATCGAAATGCCAAGAGTGGTACCCTTGATTCAATGGCCGCAGCAATAATCCTCCAGAGTTATCTCGACAGTAAGAAACTATCGCTTTCATGTTGAATCAGGAAATTCGCACCTCGATCGCGAATCGTGCCCGAACATCTGTGATGTGGATACGGGCACACTGGATCCGGGTCATCGTCGTTGCTTTTGCTGCCGTCATCTTCGAACAGGTGGTCACGCTGCCGTTCGGCGACATCAACGCTCTGATAAAAAGGAATCCAATAAGAACTGCGTACATGGATCAGCGTGCATTGGCTGCCAAACTGGATGGACGACGCTTCAAGGTAATGCAATCGTGGCTGCCGCTAGACGACATTCCGTCCGACGCAGTGAACGCGGTGATAGTATCGGAAGACGGGACGTTCTGGTCACATCACGGTTTCGACTGGTATGAACTGAAAGAGTCGATTGGAAGGGATATCGAAGAGGGACGAGCAGCAAGGGGCGCAAGCACGATAACTCAGCAGCTCGTCAAGAACCTCTTCCTTTCTCCATCCAAAAATCCAATTAGGAAACTGAAAGAATGGATTCTCACGTGGTGGATGGAGCAGAAGCTTTCAAAGAATCGCATCCTGGAAATCTATCTCAATGTGATTGAATGGGGAGATGGTGTGTATGGGATCGAGGCAGCGTCCCAATACCATTTTGGTAAATCGGCGATGCTTCTTTCAAAGGATGAAGCCGCCCGGTTGGCAGCCATCATTCCTGATCCGAGAGATCATATGGCGGGTTCCGATTCGCAATATGTTATAAGGCGATCGGCAATGATCCTTGGCAGGATGGAAGCTCGAGGATACTAACGAAATTTGCGGACCGAGGTAGTCGATGAATTATAAAGACATTCACGCTCTGTTGGAAGAAGGTGAAGGATTCGAGTTGGAATTCAAGCGGAAAGTGTCTAATCCGGACAAGATCGCCAAAGCGATGGTCGGTTTCGCCAATACAAAAGGTGGTACCATACTGTTTGGGGTGGATGATGATCACTCCATCGTCGGTGTCGAGAGCGAAAAGAGTGAAGTTGAAATGATAAGGAATGTCGCAGACTTTCATTGTGAACCACCAGTTGAAGTTGATATTGAAATTGTGCCCTACAAAGGAAAAGACGTCATCGCCGTTTTCGTCGAGGAGAGCAGCGACAAACCGCACGCTGTGGTTCTGAACGAAGATTCGGAGGATGCTCAATTGCAGGTGTACATTCGGGTGAACGATAAGACTGTGGAAGCCAGTAAGGAGGTCGTCCGAATCCTCCGATCTGAAAACCCTGAAGCGCCCCCGCTGCGAATTGCCATAGGGGAAAACGAGCGAAGGTTGTTTGATTTTCTCGATGACAAAAAGAGAATAACGCTCAAGGAATTTGGAGATCTTGTCAATATATCCAAGCGGCGAGCTTCAAGAACAATGATCTTGTTGGTGCGCGCGGGTGTGCTCAGAGTGCATACGAACGAAAAAGAGGATTATTACACTCGCTCGTTTGATTAAATGCCGCGCCAAATTCTCGAGAGTTCAAACACGGCAATACCATAGGCAACGGAAACGTTAAGAGATTGTTTCGTCCCGAACATGGGAATTTCGAATCCAAGGTCGCACTGTGCGACGACTTCTTTTGAAACGCCTGTGATCTCGTTGCCGAGTATGAGGCAAAGTGGGAAATCCGCTTTGCGGATTGAAAAATATGGAATGCTTTCATTCGTTTGTTCAAGACAACAAATTCTATAGCCGTCAGATCTGAGCGAGTCAAGCGCTGAAAGGGGGGAAGCACAATATTCCCAGGGAACACTCTTCGTTGCACCGAGCGCGGTCTTTTCGATTTCTTTTCTCGGGGGATGAGGCGTATAACCCGTAAGTATCAGTTTTTGAATCAAGGCCCCGTCTGAAGAACGGAAGATCGATCCCACATTGTAGAGGCTTCGTATGTTGTCGGCAATCACTGTGACAGGAAGTCTCTTGCGTTCAGGAATCGCCCCAATATCAAGTCGTTCCTTGGCTATTTCATCATGGCTCAGTTTCTTCACGAAAAAAATATATACCAAAATATTGCGAATTCAAACCATTGCGTGGAGAAAGAGCCTGAAATCGCTGATTTGCTCATAAATTCAATTATGAGTATATTAAAAACCTAAATATGGGGGAACTTGAAGAGAATCAGGATCGCCATAGATGGACCAGCCGCCTCTGGCAAGAGCACTACCGCTAAACAGGTAGCGCAGCGCTTGGGGTATCTCCATCTCGACACGGGGGCCATGTATCGGGCCATCACGCTTGGAGTCCTGAAAAATGGTATTGACATTTCAGCCAAAGAGGAAGTCCAATCGTTTGCCCAGGCGGCTGAACTTGTCGTCCAAGCTGAAGGTCACAGGGGAAATAGAATTTTTCTTAACAAGAAGGACGTTACTGCAGAGATTCGGTCGCCGGACGTCACAAAAAATGTAAGCGCGGTTAGTAGTTATGAGGCAGTCCGAGCAGTTCTCGTCCGTGAACAGCGAAAGCTTGCTGAAGACGGTGGAATAGTCCTCGAAGGAAGGGACATCGGAACGGTAGTGCTGCCGAACGCAGAGTTGAAGATCTTCATGGTAGCGGCCGTTTTCGAGAGAGCCCGTAGACGGAAAAAAGAATTGCTCTCGGCGGGCATTGAAATTGAAGATGATGAGATTGTCAAGGAGATCGAGGAACGCGACAGAAAAGATTCGACCAGGGCTGTGAGTCCGTTGAAAATGGCGCCGGACGCAATAGAACTTGACACGAGCAGTCTTACTATTGAAGAGCAAGTCGCATTTATTGTCGAAAGGGCTCGGAGGGTCATCGGTGATGGAGAAAAGGCATGATTGTAACTATAGATAAGTCCTCAGGCTTTTGCTGGGGCGTCGTGAGGACGATTGAGATCGCTGAACAAGAACTTGCTGCGAATGGACCGCTGTACTCGTTGGGTGAGATTATTCACAACCCGATGGAAATCCAGCGCATGGAAAAGAAGGGATTGACGACAATAACGAATAAAGATCTCGATAGCCTGCGCGGTGCGAGGGTTTTGATCCGTGCACACGGCGAACCACCGGAAACATACAAGAAGGCAGAAGAACGTGGCATTACGATTATTGATGCAACCTGTCCGGTCGTGACAAAAGTACAGGAACGGATCCGCAAGTTCCATCTACAGGGATATCAGGTTGTGATCTTTGGAAAGAAGGAACACGCTGAAGTGGTCGGCTTGATTGGGCAGACAGATGGAGAAGCCGTAGTTGTGAAATCGGTCGACGATCTCTCAATCGTCAATTTGGATCGGAAGACAGTTTTGTTTTCGCAGACTACGATGGACAAACCGACATTTTACAGGATCAAAGAGGAACTGGAAAAGCGAGTCAAGAATCTCGTGGTCGATACGTTTGAAGACGAGGCACTCGATTTTCATGCCAAGGATACGATTTGCGGACAGGTGTCCGGGCGGGAAAAAAAGATCCGTGAATTCGCAAAAGCAAATGACGTGGTGATTTTCGTTGCCGGAAAACACAGTTCAAACGGCAAGGTATTGTATGAATTTGTTCGATCGGAGAATCCACGGGCGCATTTTATCGAAGACATTCCTGAACTCGAAGACTGTTGGTTCGAAGGGGCGAAGTCTGTTGGAATTACGGGAGCCACCTCGACTCCTCAATGGCTCATGGAGAAAGTAAAGAACACTATTGAAGAAAGAGTTGCTAACACAGTCATACCCTAAATAACAATTCATTTACTTAATCGCGACCACGACAGGATATTTGATGATGTGTGCATGACTGGCATCAGAGAAATCGGTTTGGGTCAATCTCGCAACGTGCGGGATGTTTATTGGAGGTTGAATGTCTGAAGTAACGAAAGCAAGAGAAGAATTGGAAGAACGCGGCTATTCCGAGACGGAATACAACGAACTGGCGAAATTGTACGAGGGAACACTGAGTTCTATCACCGCCGGCCAAATAGTCAAAGGACGTGTCGTCCATATCGGAGATTCGAGTGTCTCGGTCGATATCGGGTTTAAATCCGAAGGATCGGTTCCTGTCACCGAATTCACCAATCTGAAGGAACTCAAAGTCGGTGACCAGATCGAGGTGTTCCTGGAAAGCGTCGAAGACAAGGACGGTCAATTGGTCCTTTCCCGCAAACGGGCTGATTTCATGCGCGTGTGGGAACAAGTCGTCCGCTCGTTCGAAAAAGGAGAAGTCCTCAGGGGCCGGTGTGTTCGACGAACAAAGGGTGGTATCGTCGTCGACCTTCTTGGGCTTGATGCGTTCCTGCCCGGATCACAAATCGATGTCAGACCAGTCAGAGATTTCGATGCATTCATCGGCAGAGAAATGGACTTCAGAGTTGTCAAAGTAAACCATCCATCCGAAAACGTTGTTGTTAGCCATAAGATTCTTGTTGAGGAAGAGCTTTCGAGTCAGCGCCAAACGATCCTCGGAAGTCTTGAAAAAGGACAGATCCTTGAGGGTCATGCAAAAGCAATTACCGACTTCGGCGTTTTTGTCGATCTGGGTGGCGTCGATGGTCTCGTCCATATTACGGATTTGTCGTGGGGACGAATCAGTCATCCGTCCGAGATCGTCAAGCTCGATCAGACCGTGAACGTGGTAGTGCTTGATTTCGATCAGGAAAAGAAGAGAATTTCTCTTGGCATGAAGCAACTGATGCCTCATCCGTGGGAGAATATTGACAAGAAATATCCGGTCGGTACGAAAATTCAGGGCAAGGTTGTTTCGCTTACTGATTATGGAGCATTCGTCGAGATTGAGAAGGGAATTGAGGGCCTCATCCATATTTCAGAAATGAGCTGGACACAGCACATCAAACATCCATCGCAGGTAGTTTCGATGGGCCAAATGGTTGATGCTGTGATCCTATCGCTCGATAAAGATGGGAAGAAGATCTCCCTCGGTATGAAGCAGTTGGAACCAGATCCCTGGACAACGCTTCTCCAGAAATATCCGGTCGGATCGAAGCATACGGGAATCGTCCGGAACCTGACGAATTTCGGTGTATTCGTCGAATTGGAAGAAGGGGTCGACGGCCTTGTCCACATTTCCGATCTTTCCTGGACTAAGAAAATTCGTCATCCGGGTGAAGTTGTGAAAAAGGGAGACAAACTCGATGTTGTGATTCTTTCGGTCGATGTCGATCAACGAAGGATTTCTCTTGGTCACAAACAGATTCAGGACAATCCCTGGGAAGCGTTCGAGACCGCTTACAAACTGGGGACGGAGACCGACGGAAAGATCGTTCGCATTATCGAAAAAGGTGTCATCGTCGAACTTTCGATGGGCGTGGACGGATTCATCCCGCTTTCACAACTTTCGCAAACTCCTGTGAAGAATATTTCAGAGTCGTTCAAAGCAGGGGACGTCTTGCCTCTTCGAGTCATCGAATTCGACAAGGAGAGCAAGAAGATCGTGCTCTCGGCGATTGAATTCCTTCGTGGGAAGGAACAGCAAATCGTTGAGGACTACGTCGCTCAGCATAAATTGTCTCCCATGACGTTGAAAGATATCGTCACAACGGCATTGCCGACGTCCGATACGAGCTTTAGCGATAATCCTAACTAACACATCATCATTTCGCACAAAGAGTTGCCCAAGACCGTTGGGCAACTCTTTCCTTTATGAAGAGAGTATCCCTCCATACGCTTGGCTGCAAGCTCAATTTCGCTGAGACCGCTAGTATCGGTAAACAATTTCGTGACAGGGGCTATGAGCTGGTGGATTTCTCCGAGCCAAGCGATGTGTTTGTCCTGAATACCTGCAGCGTAACCGAACGTGCAGACCGCGAGTGCCGCCAACTCATCCGAAGAGTCCGTCGTAAATCCCCCGATGCGTATGTTATCGTTATGGGGTGTTATGCCCAGCTTCGTCCGGGCGACATCAGCGCGATTAGTGGGGTTGACCTTGTTCTCGGTGCAAAGGAAAAATTCAACCTCTTCGAGCATACCCAGCTCGCGGCCAAGGAAACCGAGCCTGTAGTTCATGTTTCTCCGATCGCGGATGTTTCGACATTCGGTAGCGCTTCTTCATCAGAATCATCGGAGAGAACACGTGCGTTCCTCAAGATTCAGGATGGATGCGACTACAGTTGTACATTCTGCACCATTCCTCTTGCCCGCGGTGCCAGTCGAAGTATTCCTATCGATGACATCCGTTCGCAAGCATTGTCGATTGCTTCGGAGGGTTATAAAGAAATTATCCTCACTGGTGTCAATGTCGGCGATTATGGAAGAAAAGATCAAACGAACCTCCTTTCGTTGCTCAGAAACCTGGTGTCGATTGACGGCATTGAACGGATTCGAATAAGCTCCATTGAGCCGAATTTATTGACGGAAGAGTTGATGGAGTTCTGGCTCTCTGAGCGAAAACTCTGCCGACATTTCCACATCCCCATACAGAGCGGCCACGATGCGGTTCTTGCATCAATGAAACGAAGATACCGTACGGATTTGTATTCGTCCAAGGTGGAGAAGATTAAGTCTCTGAGTCCTGACGCTTGCGTCGGCGCAGATGTGCTCGTCGGCTTTCCGGGAGAAACTCCGGACCTTTTCGAACAATCGTACCGTTACCTACGCGAATTGCCGTTGTCGTACCTGCACGTCTTTACGTATTCGGAGCGACCAGGAACAGTTGCGACCAGACTCGAGGGAAGGGTGGAGCCAAGAGAGCGTGCGGAACGAAGTGAACGATTACGGATGTTGGGAGTAAGAAAACGGAGAATGTTCCACGAGTCGTTTGTGGGGAAAAGAGTGGATGTCCTTTTCGAACATGAACAAGAGACAGGATGGTGGTCTGGATTCACCGATCAGTATGTCCGGGTGATTTCAAAGTGTGAAGGCTCATTGGGGAACGAGATTCATGAAGTTGACATTCGTAGTGCAAACAACGAAAACTGCATCGGTGAGTTGCTTGTTGAGGATTTAGAACCGATGGCACTTCTATTCACGGAATCAACATAGTCACATCAAAAGAATCATGAAAACTCTCATCATTTCCCTTTGTTTGTTCACCGTTCTTTGCGGTGAGTGCTTCGCGCAGAAGCAGGTCAAAGATGTCCTCATTACTCGGACAGAATTGACAAATGGGTCAATCGATACGCGGATATACCAGGAGACTCAGCCGATCCCGTCTAAATCCGTCACTCTGGCAGTCGTGCTTTCGACACTTGTCCCCGGAGCAGGAGAACTCTATGCAGGCAATTTCGAAACCGGAAAGTACGCTGTGATGGCTGAGGCGGCGCTCTGGGTCACTTACGCCGCTTTCTATACCCACGGAAATTGGGTGCGACAGGATGCGCGTTTGTTTGCCACCGAACACGCGGGGACCAATTTCAATTCGAAGAACGATCAGTTCGATGTGAATATTGGCAACTATTCTTCGATTAATGACTATAACCAGGCGAAGTTAAGGAGCCGTGACAACAGCCTCCTGTACATTGATCCTTCGTACTATTGGAATTGGGATTCTGATGCTGACAGAATCGCATTTAAGAATGCTCGCATCCGAAGCGATGAGATTTACCAGAATACAAAATTCGTGATCGCCGCCGCGGTCGTGAATAGAATATTTTCGGCCTTCTCTGCTGGTCGTGCGGCAGCCTCCTTTAACAGAAAAATTCTTATGGACGGTGCATGGAACCTCGATGCACGCCCAACAAGTTCCTTGAGTTTTGCCGATGGAGTCATGTTGGACTTGTCGTATGTATTCTAGTTGAAGCCTGATATGGCCGCGAGTTATCCCGCCCATAACGAGCGGGATTTTTTTTGCAGGATAGACTATGTCGCTTCAAACAATCAAATTGACGCTTGAATACGACGGAACCGATTTTGTGGGATGGCAGTACCAGGAAAATGGAAGATCGGTTCAGGAAACCGTTGAAAAAGGATTGTCGCAAATCCTCCAGGAAGAAGTTCGTATCGTGGGAGCGGGACGAACGGATTCTGGGGTCCATGCAAAAGGACAAGTAGCCAGCTTTCGCACGGAAAGTTCATTAAATTGTTCAGCACTCGTCCGGGGTCTCAACGGGGTGCTGACCAAGGAAATCGTGGCCTTAAATGCCGAGCTGGCTGCTGACGATTTCAATGCGCGATACGACGCGCGCTCGCGCCGTTACGAATATGTCATCAAAAATATTCCCACAGCGATTTCGAGAAAGTATTGCTGGGTGCTTGGATACAAGCTCAATTTCGATCTCATGAATCGGTGTCTGGATGACATCCGAGGGTTGCATGATTTTACATCCTTCTGCAAGAGTGACTCGGAAGTGAAGCATCACAACTGTAACGTCCAGAACGTATCGTGGGTTAAGCAGGATGATGCTACAGTTGTTTTGAACATAAGCGGCGATCGATTTCTTCATGGGATGGTGCGAGCCATCGTAGGAACCATGGTGGAAATCGGGAGGGGATACAGGCCTGAAGGGGACATCGCGAGGATTCTGGAGGCAAAAGACCGTAGGCAGGCGGGAATGGCGGCTCCACCAGAAGGACTATTTCTTGCGGAAGTAAACTACTGAGACTGAAAACGTGTTCAACTTAAAGAAAATAGTCGCCGAGGCCCTCATCAGGTGGGGATTCTTTAAAACCGATCTTTCGGAAGAAGA
>CAZOIM010000152.1:0-6423 GCA_964579855.1 uncultured Ignavibacteriaceae bacterium
ACTGCCACCCATCAAGGCCGGTAACGAGCGAGGTTCCATTTATTTGATCCTTAAGATTCTGGCTGTCAAAGAATCGATTGGTAAATGTCGCGAGCATCCCTATACCCTGCTTTCCGTCATCGAAGTCTTTTTGGATGCGTGCAACGCCATAGTAGGTCAGCGGCTCGACCTCAACACTCTGTTTGACTCCGGTGGTTTGAATTTGCGCGAATTCGCGATTGGTCACAGCGTGGATCATTCCGACATTCCAGTTGTCACCGAGTTTGCCTGTAAGTTTGCCCGCGCCGATGATATGTGTTCCGAGTGGCATATCCGCGTAATCATACGTCGGTAAGCCTCCCTCGGGGTTTCTGCCGATCCTTCTACTGTAGAAGAAAGTCGGACCGCCCCAGTTGAATCCCCAAAAGTTGTTAGAGCCGCCCTGACCGAAATTGAAAATGTTCGCTCCTTCGATGAAGAAAGGACGCTTTTCTTGATAATACGTTTCAACGTCACTCAGATTGACCACGGCAGGATCGACTTCAACCTGACCGAAATCTGGATTTACCGTTCCATTGAGTGTAAGATCCGGACCCAGCGCAACTTTGAAATCTCCGCCCAATCCCTGCAAGTATTTTGAACCGTCGTTGAATGGATCGCCGACAGAGTGCGGCGAGAATTCGGCCCGCGATGTTACATAGGGAAGAAGTTCGAAATCATTCGCGGGATAAATGTCCGCAATGCCGTCTACATCGATGAATCTGGATACAAATCCGCTCCCCTTTTGCGGCGTATACACAACGAAATCAGTCTCATTTTTTCTTCCGATCATCCTGCTGAAATCAACTCCCCACACGTATCGTTTGGCCTGATGGAAACGAAGCTGTGTATAGGGAATACGCATTTCTGCGGTCCACCCTTTTGCGTCGATGTGAGCACGACCTTCCCAAACGCCGTCCCAGGAGTTATCATTCCACTCGTTGTTGTAGAGGGTTCCGTCCTGCATTGTGCCAGCCGCACTCAAAGCGAAATAGAATCCGCTTTGGTGATCGTGATATGGATCGATGTCGAATTGGAACCAATCTGCCGTAATATCGGCATCACGGCGGCCGAGGATCTTGATGATAGAGTCCGGTGCTGAATCGTACATACGTGCAGCGACGTACAGTGCCTGGTCATCGTATGCAAGCCAGACTTCAGTCTTCTGCGAAGGTGGTGCTCCTTCGTTGGGCAGGCGTTGCGTAAAAGTGCTGAACCCCTGATGTTGCCATTCGTCTTCCGAAAGAAGGCCGTCGATCGTAATTGATCCTTTGACTCGTTCGGCAACGATGTACAACGAATCCGGTTTGCCTTGGGCAATGGCTAATGCAGGAAACAGCAAGACGAAAACCACCATCAGTGAACCCAGTCGCAAGCCCATACGATTCCTCCCGCTAATTGTAGTGATTAGACACAACCTATAAGACTTGGGTGGGGTGAAAAAGGTTGTAGCGAAAAGACTGATTGTTTATCGACGAGATCTCTTTATTTGCGAACAATTTCGATAAGTGTTTCCAGTGCTTTCGGGTCTTCGGACTGACTGAGGATTTGAATTGCCTGTTTCCTGATCCGGGCATTTGGATGGTTTCTTGCGATGCCGATCAGTCGTTCGACCGCATTTCCATTCTTGATTTCCGAAAGCGCAAAAAGTGCCTGGCGTTGAACTTCTGTTTCTTCGTCATCGGCGATGATACCCTCAAGTGTTGCGACGGCCTTTTCTGATGCCTTTTGGCCGAGCCAGAATGCCGCCTTGCCCCGGACCTTGGGATCATCTGCCTTGCGCGCGAGCGAAATCAAAACATCTGTCGATTCATCGGTATCGAGACGACTTATAGCAAATACTGCTTCTTCACGTACTTTCACTGATCGGTCCTTCTCCGCTATCTCTTTCAATGTCTTCAAGCCCTCGGGATTCCCGAGTTCTCCCATCCAGAGTGCAGCCTTCGCCCGCACATCATCAGATTCCTTACCTTTGAGAATATCGCTCAAGAATGAGTACGCATCACTGTTGCTTTGATGGAGACCAATGGCCTCGACGAGGTCTTTTTTCACATTGACCGGAGTAGCCTTGACAAACATTTCTTTGAGATGTCGAACACTCTCATCCTCTCTCGAAGCACCAAGCCATAATAGTGGCTTGTTTTTCAAACTGACAGAAAGATCCATGGTACAAAATTTCACGTCCTGGACGACGGGATCTCCTGAGGATGGGTGCGAAACCAGCAACAGTAGAGCAACATCTTTCATTCGTTTGAATATTCTTGGCCGATGTCCAGACCAATCGTTTTTTGATTCCAACACCGGCCCAGACTGTGGTCCTCCTATCAATGCATACAAGCTACCCCGACTTTCCGTAGTTCCATACGATATATTGCCTGAGACTACGTACGAATCTTCATCCGTCAGACGTTTGATACTGTACCCAATCCAGATTCCTTCCCCATCAGTTGTGCGCAATGCCTGAACATTTGCCCACTTCCAACGACCTTCCAGGGTCTTGTCGTTTCCCGCATATTGGGAGACTGTTTGCGCATCAAGAGACGAGAGCGCAATCATGAAGCAAGACGTGAGTACAGACAGCCAAGTCAATTTCAAATCATTGATCCTTCGAATTACCTTCAAGGATCTGGACAAGTGCACCTTGCGATTTCTTCGTTCCGATGTTGCTCAACGCACTGACGGCGGCGGTCCGTGCCCTCCGGTTGCTATTGTGCTGCGCAATGTCCAGAAGAACATCCACTGCAGCATCGTTCTTCAAATTGCCCAGAACATAGATGGCTGAGACCTTCATTTCTTCGTCCTTTTCATCCTTCACGAATCGCGCGAACGTGGGAACTCCGCCGGAGCCGATCACATCGGCGAGCTTGTAGAGCGCTGCTTTTCTGACTTCGGGAGATTTGGCTGTGCGAAGGACCTCGAAATAGAAGCTCGTGTCGCTTGATTCATGCGAATCCCCGAGAGCATAGACCGCGGTTTTCGCGAGACGGTCGTCTTCACTCGTGAGAGCGATCTTCTTCAGGATCTCGCGCGCTATGCTATTCTTCAGGTTCCCAATTGACTGCAGCGCAGCTTCCCTCACACGCATTTCAGTTGAAGACTCGAGAATTTCCTTCAAAGCTTCGGTGGAGGCCATAGAGTTAATATTGCCCAATCCGTAGACCGCCGTTCGTCGCATTTCCGTGTCATCATCTTCCTTTGATAGAGCAATCTGTTTGAGCATCGCCACCGCATTGTCATCCGAATGATTTGCCATGGAAAGCATTGCGGCCTTGCGCAACTCTCTGGACTTCGCATTCTTAAAAATCGTCTGAAGTGCTTTCATCGATTCATCACTGTGTGTATTCGCTATGGAATAAGTTGCCGCCTTTGCAACACGCTCGCTGGGATCGCTTGTAGCGATCTCCGTAAAAAAAGGAATCATATCCTCACCGCCGAGGTTCGACAGCGAGTACAGCGCGGTCGTCCTAATGTCTGCATCAGCCTGTGACTTCACGATCTGTTTGAGTGCTGCGGCTGCTTCACTTTTCTTCGTATTGCCGAGCGCATAAACGGCATTTTTCCGGACTGTAATACTGACATCCTTCACTGCAATGTCCGCAAGCTTCGGAATAACGAGCGGAGAATCAAATCCTCCGAGCACATAGACGATCTTCGCCCGGAGTTTTTCGCTCTTCGATTTGTCATAGAGATCTACAATAACCGGGAGTGCTTTCTCGTCGGCAGAATTGCCGAGGGCGTAAAGCGCAGTCAATTTGACGTCCTCATCCTCGTTTTCCTGCATTGATTGCACGATTGCGGCATATTCGGTCTTTCCTTCTTTTGCCAGCTGTGAACCAATGCGTATCATATTGGTTCTCGCGTCATCAGCCCATTTGCTGCTGGAATATTTTTCGACAAAATTCTGATAGCTCTTGAACACTTGTTCAGCCGGATCACCCATTTTTTCGCGTGCATAGCACTTCCAGTATCGCGCTGAAGTACTGTACGTACCCCTCGGATACTTGTTCAGGAAATTGTCGAGTTCTTTTTGCGCATCAGCCCAACGCTTGTCCAGAACAAGGTTGTATGCCTTTTGGTAGGCAGCCTGTGCGACCTGATCCTGAGGTTCAGGTGTTTCCTGGATGGAAAATGATTCGTGATCCATGGGGGCGGGGACAGACGCCAACGTTGCTTTTAATTCGTCCATGTCAACCGAGTTCTGTGCAATAGCGACAGGCGTGGCACTCACACTCATCGATTGCATGTCCGCAAGAGAAGCTAGTTGTGTGGCCATGGGGGCCATAGTTTCCATCCCCACGTCTCCTGCTATTGCTGGCATTGCAAAATCAAATCCGGCCTGGTCGAACGCCATTTCTGCTTCCGCCATTGCCGTCGGCACATGATCAACATCCCACTCCATTCTATCGAGCATCTGCAAGTCAATGTCCGGTGGGACCGAAATTGGCGGATGTGGGTGAACCTTGGGCGCAAAAGAATGGCCGCTCCCTTCGGAACTTGATTGTGCAAAGCTTTGAATCCATATCAAGCACGTACCCATCAGGGCAAATGCGATTAGCTTTCTTCGTTGATTACTCAGTGATTTGATCATTGGTGATTCCATGGCGCACTCTCCGTTAAATTGTCTTTTTCACAGCCTTATCGTTTTTCGCAGCAGATTTCGAAGTCCTTTGAATTTCTTCCAAATTGATTTTGAAGAGAATATCGTTGTGCTCAATGCCTCCTTTAATGATTTCCACTCCAGGTAAATCGCGGTGGGTGCCGAGATTTGCTATTTGGATCAAAATGAGCTGAAGGTCTGAAATCAGCTCCTTCATCCTCCGTTGAGATGGGTCGTTAAGTTTCGAGGTGATATCCCCGGACTCCGCCACAAGTTGTCTTGATATTTCCTGCTCTCGCTTGAGGAGCGTTCCCGAAGCGGCAAGCGATTTCGTATCGGTATTCATAAGACCGATGAGAAGCACTTTTGATTGCTCAAGGTAATCCTGAGCCCGAAGGTCCATCGAAACCTTCTGCGTGTTCACTGATTCATGGGTTGCCGCCTCGTGAGTCGTCTGGTACGAGGCAGTCTCCTGCAGTTCCGGATTCTTCAGCCAAATCCTCCACACGCCAAAAGCGATCATGACGATGGTCAACGCTGAAGCAAATCCGATCCCGAAGGGCTTTCGATGCTGGGTAAACGCTTCGAGGATTTGCTGAATGATTGATCCATCCGTTGTATTCCGAGCATCCGATTCAATCCTGCGATCTACTTTATCAGCAAAATGCTGCCAGTATAACTCATTACGGTGTTCATTCGGTCGGCGCACATTCGTGTCGAGGAGATTGGTTGCGCCGCGAAGGGATTTCAATTCTGCGGAACATCTGCTGCACACGGAAAGATGGGATTCGATTTCTTTGCGCTGTTGTTCTGACACTTCTCCGCGAAGAAACTCATACAGTTGTTTGTTGATGCTCCGATGGGAATTCATAGTTCTCCGTCCTTCAGATATTGCAGCTTGTTTCGCATCTTCTTCAGCCCGCGTTGGAGATGGGTTTTCACTGTACCTTCCGAACAATCCAGAATCCTGCTTACTTGTCGCGTCGACAGTCCGTTCATATGCCGAAGCATCACTACGGCGCGCTGAAGAGTTGGAAGTTCATGGAGAACGCGTTCAACGTGGAGTCTGGTATCTTCCGTGGTCACGATTCCAGCGTTCAAGGAAACCATTTCGTTGTCAGCTATAGCCAGTTCCACTTCACGCCTCTGTTTCCTCTTCCTCTGCTTCAGTCTATTCAAAGCACAATTCTTGACGATCCGAAAAAGCCAGGTACCAAAATCCGAATCACCTCTGAATGTTGCCAGCGATCGGTGCACATTGACAAAAGCTTCCTGCGCCACATCATCGGCATCGTCGTGATCGCCCAGGAAACTGTATGCGATGTCGTACGCCTGCTTCATGTGGGTCTGTACGAGGGCACGAAACGCATCGTGGCTGCCTCGTTTGACTTCGATTATGAGTTCTTGCTCATTTGCCGCCGGCATGCAGGCAGATAGTATATTTCAGATTCTTATGAATTAGACAACAACGTGCGTAGAACGGTTGACATGTTTCGACGACATTTCGTCAAATAGTGAATTTTGCCGCGAGAAAGCAGAAAAGTGTCGCGGTGCGCACAAAGAGTGTGCCAGAGACAATAGACACTTTTACATTTCGTGAAATTTCGCTATACTAATAGAGTAAAACAAGGCCAAAACATAATGGGGATCGGAGAAAGAAGAGCAAGGTTTTGGCGGTTATAGGCCTTCGGTCGTTACCTCTCCGTGGTTCCTGGAATCAATAGAAAATCTCCGAGTATGTTCTCCGTTCAAAACACGACCATCGATAGTTCGATTGCTGAACTGAAGTTTGCCTGCGATCTCGCACA
>CAZOIM010000152.1:6523-10055 GCA_964579855.1 uncultured Ignavibacteriaceae bacterium
CGCAGCTACGGAAATCACTTGCGCTATGAATCGATTCCTGAGTGCTCTCCGGCCCTGACACGTGGTCGTCTGGAAAACATTTATCTGTCAGATTTTCTCAAGGGTTCACTGGTCCGGTTGTATGGCGAGGAATGGTATGCAGAATTCCAAATGGCGTGTGATGCGCAGCGATTAGGACTCTTGGTTCGACTTAACAAATAGCGGGATAATGAATCTCTCTCAACAACTCCGACTCGGCCTGAAGCTGACCCCGCAGCAGGTGCAGTACTTAAAACTGCTCCAGCTGCCGAACCTCGTCCTGGAACAGCGCATAAAGACCGAACTTGAGCTGAACCCCATGCTCGAGCTACAGGAAGAAGCAGAGCAATCGCTTGACCAGGATGAGCCGGAACCCTCGAACGAGGCCGAAGAGCTTGCCCAGGCGAAGGTCGAAGACACGTACACGCTTGACGACTACATGAACGACGAGAGCGCTGGTTACAAGAGCGCCGATTCACGAAGTCAAAAAAACGACGATGACGACTCCTTCGAACCGACTATCACCGATGTTATTCCCCTTTCAGAACGCCTCCTGAGCCAGTTCCGTCTTCTTAATGTGGACGAGCTTGAAAATCTTCTTGCTGAAGAGATTTTGGGAAATGTCGAACAAGATGGCTACCTCCGTCGTGACCTTGCGCTCATTGTTCAAGACCTGAATCTGACCTATGCTCTGAACATTACGCTTGAGAAAGCGGAAGAAGTGGTCAGAAAAATTCAGTTCCTTGAACCTCCGGGGATAGCGGCCCGCACGTTGCAGGAGTGCCTCATTGCCCAAGTAAAAGCCGGTTCGCATCCGAACGCACTCAAAGAGTTGGCGCTTTCTATTCTCGAAAAGCATTTCGAGGATTTTAAATTGAAACGATACGAACTGCTATGCCGGAGTCTTCACATCGGCATGGAAACGTTGAAAAAAGTTGTAGAGATCATCCAACATCTCAATCCAAAGCCGGGAGAAGGGGAATTTACCGCCCAGGAAAACTACGTAACGCCGGATTTTATCGTCGAAAAGGATAATGGGGAATTCATCATAACCCTCAACGACAGGAACATCCCTCCGCTCCGAATCAACAACGCCTATCGCGAGCTCATTGCGCCGAAAGGGAAGGCTGTTTCCGCTGAAACCAAGGATTTCGTAAAGAAGAAATTTGAAGCGGCAAAGTGGTTCATCGCATCGATTCACCAGAGACGGGACACGCTCCTCAAAGTCATGCACTCCATCGTGGAACGACAGCGCCAATGGTTCGACAGCGGCGAGGTCCTGAAACCGATGATTTACAAAGACATTTCAGGTGTGGTCGGCGTTGATATTTCAACTATCTCCCGGGTCGTCAACAGCAAATATGTCCAGACGGAATTCGGCGTTTTTCCGTTGAGACATTTCTTCACCTCAGGATTGGAATCCGACAACGGCGAGGATATCTCGAATTCTGTCGTCAAGGATCGTGTAAAAGAGATCATTGCCAACGAATTGTCTGATGATCCGCTCAACGACGACAAAATCGCCGATATGCTGAAACAGGAAGGCATCAGGATAGCCCGCCGTACCGTCGCGAAATACCGGGAACAACTCAGCCTTCCGATCGCACGTCTTCGAAAGAAAATTTAATATGCAAAGACCCAAGACCGTCACTCCGGAGACAATCATGGATTCCTCAACGATACACGCGACAACGATCATTGGATTGCGTCACAAAGGGAAAGTCGCTATAGGTGGTGATGGGCAGGTGACGCTTGGTACGACGATGATGAAGCAGCAGTCGAACAAGATCCGTCGGCTCTATAACAATTCTGTACTCGTCGGTTTTGCAGGTTCGGCAGCCGATGCTTTCAGCCTCGTTGAGCGTTTCGAAGAAAAGCTCGAGCAGTATCAAGGTCAGCTCGTACGTTCGGCTGTGGAACTGGCCAAATTGTGGCGAACAGACAAGTATCTGAGACAATTGGAGGCTTTGCTCGCAGTGCTGGACAAGAGCCAGGCGCTCATAATTTCAGGAACTGGTGATGTCATAGAACCTGACGACGGCATCGTTGCCGTCGGTTCCGGTGGTAGTTATGCCCTTGCAGCCGCACGGATGCTCGTCAAACATACCGACCTTTCCGCCAAAGACATTGTTCGTGAATCTCTCGACGCCGCCTCGGAAATCTGCATCTATACGAACAAGAATTTTCATATCGAAGAACTTTGAGACTGTATTTCGCTGCCCAAGAAGCAGAGAATTGATTCGACCATGCCAAAGAAGAAAAATGATACACAGAAAGAATTGACGCCGCGACAAATCGTCAAGGAACTCGACAAGTATATAATCGGTCAGCAGAACGCGAAGAAATCCGTTGCGATAGCACTTCGCAACCGCTGGAGGCGCCTCCATTCGCCGGAGTCTCTCCGCGAGGAAATCATGCCGAACAACATCATCATGATCGGTCCCACCGGTGTTGGCAAGACAGAGATTGCCCGGAGGCTTGCAAAACTTTCCAACGCACCATTCCTCAAGGTCGAAGCTTCGAAGTTCACGGAAGTGGGGTATGTTGGGAGGGATGTGGAATCGATCGTGCGGGATATTACGGAAATCGCCGTGAATCTTGTGAAGGCAGAAAAGGCCGAGGAGGTTCAGGAAAAAGCGAAAGAACTTGCTGAGGAACGACTCCTCGAAATCCTCGTGCCTCGGCCAAGAAAAACACGCGCTCCCGAATCTGAGGTCCCGGAGAAAGCTGTGGAAACCGTCGATGAAGATGCCAAGACCCGTCAGAAGTTCAGAGAAAAACTTCAATCCGGATCGCTGGATGAGCGCGTCATCGAACTCGAAATGCCAACGCAGCAAATGCCACTCATGCAGGTGATGGGTCCGATGAATCTTGAGGAAATGGGGATTAACATCCAGGACATGTTGGGCAATATCATCCCTAAGCGAAACAAGCGACGAAAGCTTTCCGTTGCCGAAGCGAGACTCATCCTGATACAGGAAGAATCGCAGAAGTTAATCGATATGGAAAAGGCAGTGAAGGAAGCAATCGAGCGGGTGGAGAATTCGGGTATTGTTTTCATCGACGAGATCGACAAGATTGCGAGCACGCGCGGCCAGCAAGGCGGCCCCGATGTGTCACGCGAGGGTGTCCAACGAGACCTTCTGCCCATCGTTGAAGGTTCGAATGTGCTGACGAAATATGGCATGGTCCGGACAGATCACGTATTGTTCATCGCCTCTGGAGCGTTCCACGTCTCCAAGCCCTCGGATTTGATCCCGGAAATGCAAGGACGATTCCCGATCCGTGTTGAGCTCAAGAGCCTCACAGAGGACGATTTTGTCAAGATCCTTACTCTCCCTCAGAATGCGCTCCTCAAGCAATATACTGCCCTCCTGGCAACCGACGGCGTCACGGTGGAATTTGATGACGATGCCGTTCGCGAAATTGCCCGAACCGCATATGAAGTGAATGAGCAGGTGGAAAACATCGGAGCTCGAAGACTCCACACCATCATGACGAATCTGCTCGAAGA
>CAZOIM010000153.1:0-6019 GCA_964579855.1 uncultured Ignavibacteriaceae bacterium
CCGGATATTTTCCTTGAGTTTCCTGCAGAGAATATCGCGATCAAGCAGATCGACGACGCGAATCCCGGTACGCGTGTACTTGTCGATGTAAGCCGGTCCTATGCCCCGCCCCGTAGTCCCAATCTTCTGATTCCCTTGTTCACGGATGGAATCGAGCGCCTTGTGATACGGCATAATGAGATGAGCGTTGTGACTGATCAACAGGCGACCGTGGATGCGAATTCCGGCCTTAGTGAGCTCATCAATTTCCGCCATCAATGCTACGGGATCGAGGACAACTCCGTTACCAATGACACACGTGACGTGTTTGTGGAAGATTCCGGAAGGTATGAGATGCAGCACGAACTGCCTTGGTTTCTCCCCCTTCGCTCCGGGGATAATAACGGTGTGTCCGGCATTCGCTCCACCTTGATACCGGGCAACGATATCTACTTCCTCGCTGAGGTGGTCGACAATTTTCCCCTTACCTTCGTCGCCCCACTGTGCGCCTACAATGACCTGAACAGGCATGAGATTGAGATTGGAATTTCGAATAGTGGATCGACAGCTTCCCGTATGATCGGGTTGTTCAATACTTCTTTTGCTGTCACTTAGGGAAAGCAAAATCAAATCATTCTGAAAAAAGTGTAGGGAAAAATTGTGCGAAAGACAAGAAGAAGGTCTTTACGGTGCGGCTTTGTTTTTCGCGGTTTTTAAGTCTATATTTTGTAGCACTACAACACGTTCAGCAACTTCGAAGCGATTATTGCAGGATGGACAAATTCATCGTACGTGGCGGCAGGAATCTTCAGGGTGTAGTTCGCATCAGTGGGGCAAAAAACGCCTCCCTGGCACTCATGCCTGCGACAATTCTCGCAGGCGGATCCTACAAGCTTCAAAATACGCCAAGACTGCGAGATGTCATCACCATGATGAGCCTCCTCGAGTCCATGGGAATCACATTTACGTTTGTGGATGATACACTCACGGTTGATTCTTCAAATATTACGAATTATGAAGCCCCTTACGAACACGTGAAGAAGATGAGGGCATCCATTTATGTTCTCGGACCACTCGTGTCCCGGTTCGGGTTCGCTCGCGTCTCGCTTCCAGGTGGTTGTGCGTGGGGACCGAGGCCCGTTAATCTTCACATCGAAGGACTCAAAAAGCTGGGCGCCGATATTCAGCTTGAAGGCGGCTACATTGTTGCCAAAGCGAGGAAACTGAGAGGCGCGAGAATCCTATTCGACATATCAAGCGTCGGTGCCACAGGAAACATTTTGATGGCAGCGTCTCTCGCGCAAGGTTCAACGATCATCGAGAATGCCGCTATGGAGCCGGAAATCACTGCCCTCGCGGGACTTCTCGTGAATATGGGTGCGCACATTGACGGAATTGGAACAAGCAGGATTGAAATTGAAGGCGTCAGCGCTTTGCATCCGGCCGACGTGACAACGATTCCCGATCGTATAGAAGCGGGAACAATGCTTATCGCTGCGGCGATGGCAGGAAAGAAAGGTGCCAAAGTTCGTATCGAGCGCTGTAATCCTAAACACTTCGGTGCGGTAACATCAAAACTGGAAGACACTGGTGCGAAACTTACAATTGGAAATGACTTTGTAGAACTTGAACCGCAGCACGAAATACGACCGGTAAACGTCACGACGGCAATCTATTCAGGATTCCCCACCGATATGCAGGCGCAGTGGATAGCGTTGATGTCTATCGCGAATGGCACCAGCATCATCACCGACACAATTTATTTCGACAGATTCACACACGTACCGGAACTCATGCGGCTGGGTGCAAACATTACATTAAAAGAAAACGTCGCGACGGTCATCGGAAGGAAAAATCTTGCTGGCGCGAAGGTGATGTCGACGGATCTTCGAGCAAGTGCTTCACTGATCCTCGCCGCTCTTGCGGCAGAGGGAACAACAGAAGTGCTTCGAGTGTACCATATCGACAGAGGATATGAACAAGTCGAGAAAAAACTTCAGGGTCTTGGTGCGGATATCGAAAGGGTAACCGGGGAGGAATTCTAAATCGGTTCCACGCAGCCTTCAGAAATTCACCTCATAGCTGTTCTGGTTTGTTCCGGGAATCCTCCTTCTTTATGATGTCGAGAATCATCAATCGCAAATCATTTCTCCTGGCTTCAGGTGTCCTGTTTGTTGTTTCCATTTTTTGCACGCAGATTCCCCTCCTCAACTATCTCGGGTACGAATTCTCATTTCTCATTGCACTAACTGCGGGGTTCAGCTGTGGTCTCTATGCAGTTGTGGAATGGAAGAATGCTCCGCCGCAGTCTGACCTCCAGTATTGGTCACATGTTCGAACGGTATTAGCGGGATCGCTGCTCGTCATTGTGGCGCCGCTTTTGGTCATTTCGGCCAATGCTTTTTTCGTAAAGAACTGTTCATTCACTCAAGGTTTTCGTTTGTATGTGTTGTATGTGGTTCCGGCAATTGTCTTCTGCGTCTCCCTGGGAATTCTGTCCTCCGTTGTAGCCCGTAAGTACAGTAAGACGTTGTTCGCGATCATGTACATCGCCGTCCTTGCACATATTCCGTACGTTACTCTTGCCAAACCGCAAATCTTTGCGTTCAATCCGATTGCGGGATACTTCCCTGGGTTCACGTATGACGAATCTCTCGCCGGTGAAGTGCGATTAATGATATACCGCATCGGCACCCTTGCGGTGTCCGCGTTGGTGCTCACGTTGACAGTCATCATTTGGAAATACCTGAAAACAAATTTTATACAGACTGATTCACAAATATACTCACTTCGATACACGGCCGTTATCACCTTCTGCCTCGTTGTTAGTGTCGGCGTGTATCGTCTCAGCGATACTCTCGGATTGTCATCGTCCGAGACCTATATCGCGGGTCAGCTTGGCGGCGTGCGCAATACAACGCATTTTAGAATCATCTATCCAGTCAAATCAGTAAGTGAAAACAAGTTGCGTCAGATCGTAATCTTGCACGAATATTTGTTCGACCTATTGTGTCAGGAATGGAGAGTCAATCCGCGGAAACGGATCACAGTTTTCATTTACAATTCACCGGAACAAAAAGAGCGCCTTGTCGGTGCGGCGAATACGGATTTCACAAAGCCGTGGCTGCGACAGGTCAATATCAATCTCGGAGATATTAACAGCGCGTTGAAGCACGAACTCGTTCATGCTCTGCTTGCGGAGCAAGGGATTCCATTGCTCCAGGTTGCTCCAAATTCGGGCCTTATCGAAGGGTCCGCGGTTTCTTCAGAACGTTTCGAGTACGACGAATCGCTGCACCATCTTGCGGCAGAAATATTTGCTCTGGGGTTGAATCCCAACGTCGCGGAGATGTTTTCCGTATCCGGATTTTTCAAATCCTATCCGGGAATAAGCTATGTTCTCGCAGGGTCATTTTGCAGGTATCTTATCGACCGGTACGGAGTTGAGCGATTCAAGGAACTGTATCGTACCGGAGGCTTCGAGTCACTCTATCGAAAGAATGCAACGACACTCGTCAAAGAATGGAGAGACCTCATTTCCTCGATTTCGATCACGCACCGTGATCTATTAAAATCCGCATACCTTTTCAAACGGTCGCCGTTGTTCGGGAAAGAGTGCGCACGAGTTATCGCAAACCTTAACGCGAATACACGAGACCTTATCAATCGAAGAGAATACTCCGGGGCTCTGGCGTCTGCCGAATGGTCAATCAGTCTCAGCAGAAGTACCGATGCCGTATTTCAAAAATGTATCGCACTGTTTCGGCTGGGGAGATATGGAGAAGCTGTCGACTTTACGCAACAAGAACTTGCGGATTCGTCAGTGAAATCATCGTTATTACCTTTGCATTTGACTCTCGGAGATGCCTATTGGGGACTGAATCGGTTCGAACAAGCGAAGTCCGAGTACGCTGAAATGTTAGCCGACAGTCTGAGCGTCTCGATGAATGAGGCCGCAGCATGTAGAATCCAAATATTTTCAAATACTACCGTTCGGAATGCAATGCAACCGTACTTTTTGCAGGAGAAAGACGATTCCGCCAGAATTGCTTTCCTCGAACACCTCACGGAAACGCCTTCAACGGATATCATTGCACGATATCTGCTTGGTAAAGAATACTCTGCCAAGGAGGATGATTCCCGGGTGATAGAAGAACTCCAGGTTCTCTCGCCAATGGATTCTCCGATTTTGGAATACTTGCGTAATCTTCGGATCGCCCGAGCGCTGTACAATATTGGAAGCTACGAGCAAGCGAAATTGTATTCGTGGCGAGCACTCAACAATGCTGCCAACGATGCGCAGTTGTACCAATTGGGAGATTTTCTCCAACGATGTACCTGGATCCGTGAACATCAACGATGAACCTGCCGTTCGACCCCCCGCTTCGTTCAACGCAAGGCTGATTGATTTTCGGCCATTTTTTGGCTTAATTAATAAGCAACATAAATTGTTCTTGGAATACGAAAATTGCGTTCCGGTCGCCGGAATTGTGGCTTTTTATGCTATGCTCATCTAATCTCGGAGAATAGAAAATGAATCGTACCATTACAGATGTGAAAGCTCGGGAGATTTTGGATTCACGTGGTAATCCGACTGTTGAAGTTGATGTTGAACTTGAAGATGGAACGCTCGGTAGAGCAGCGATCCCGAGCGGAGCCTCTACGGGGGAAAATGAAGCAGTTGAACTTCGTGATGGTGATAAGAGTCGTTACCTCGGAAAGGGAGTCACGAAGGCGGTCGACAACGTCAATTCGGTTTTGTCAGAAGAAGTGGTTGGTTTTGACGCACTCGACCAGGTTGGAATAGACAAAATGATGATCGCGCTCGATGGAACTCCGAACAAAGGCAAGCTTGGAGCGAACGCAATCCTCGGTGTATCACTGGCAGTGGCCAAAGCCGCAGCCATATCCCTCAAGATTCCGCTCTATCGGTACATCGGAGGGACGAATGCACGCATTCTTCCTGCACCGATGATGAATATCCTTAACGGGGGAAAGCATGCGGACAACAATGTCGATATCCAGGAGTTCATGGTTATGCCGTTGGATGCTCCCAGTTTTGCGGAGGCGTTGAGGATGGGAGTTGAAGTGTTCCATTCGCTGAAATCAGTTCTTCACAAGAAAGGCTATAACACCGCTGTCGGCGACGAAGGCGGGTTCGCGCCGAATCTCAAATCCAATGAGGAAGCGTTGGAGGTTATTCTTGAGGCGATAACGAAGGCAAACTATAAACCAGGAGAACAGGTCTATATCTGTCTTGATCCTGCAGCCAGTGAGTTCTACGATACCGACAAAAAGAGGTACATTTTCGGCAAATCGGACAAATCTGAGAAAACGTCTGAGCAGATGGTGAAATTCTGGGAGAACTGGTCAAAACAATACCCGATTGCTTCACTTGAGGATGGCATGGCTGAGGGTGATTGGGACGGTTGGAAGTTGCTCACGACCACTATTGGTGACAAGATTCAACTCGTCGGTGATGACGTCTTCGTCACGAATGTCGAATACTTATCCAAAGGGATCGATCTTGGTGTTGCAAACTCGATTCTCATCAAAGTAAATCAGATCGGTACTCTGACCGAGACGCTTGATTGCATCGAGATGGCAAAGCGTGCTCATTACACTACCGTATTGAGTCATCGTTCGGGTGAAACCGAAGATGCGACAATTGCTGACATCGCAGTTGCCACCAATTCAGGACAGATCAAAACAGGATCGGGCAGCCGTACCGACCGAATCGCAAAATACAATCAGTTGTTGAGAATCGAGGAAGAACTCGATACAGATGGCTACTATGCAGGGCTAGGCGCGCTGAACGTTAAGCTTTAGAACAGAAAGCCTGGAATAGGGAATGCGGTTGGAATCTTTTTGATATTGAGTTGTTGAAACCGCATGCATTCTCAACCGCCGCAACATTGTTTTTCGCACTTGTTGTCGGCGGTTTTTTTTGTTCAATAGAATTCAAATTTGTGCTGCAATTGCTCATCACATTGGGCACGTGGTGAGTCGATGAAGTCACGGTGAAGGGTTGATGCCTCGC
>CAZOIM010000153.1:6119-10033 GCA_964579855.1 uncultured Ignavibacteriaceae bacterium
TCACATTGGGCACGTGGTGAGTCGATGAAGTCACGGTGAAGGGTTGATGCCTCGCGATAGCGAAGAATGTACACTAGTTCCTTAAAGAATTACGGCGAAAAGATTTGATATAGAATTTCATTAAAAGAAATTGCATCTTCATTTTCAGCGTTGGCAAATCTCAAAGGACTTCAATGGCGATAGAAATCAAGTTTGGAACAGACGGTTGGCGCGGAATTATCGCGGACGATTTCACATTTGCAAATATTTCGAAAGTGGCATTCGCATCGGCAATATACTTCAGGCGCCACAAGAAGATCAAGAATGGCGTGGTGATAGGCTACGATGCGCGATTCTTGTCCAGAGAGTTTGCTGAAAAGACAGCTGAGGTTCTGGCAAACAAAGGTATCAGAGTCTACATATCGGACAAAATATCTTCGACGCCAATGGTTTCGCTCCTCTCAAAGAAAATGAATTTGGCGGGTGGCATTGTTATCACCGCGAGTCATAATCCGGCGAAATATAACGGCTTTAAACTGAAGGGTGACTTTGGAGGACCGGCTCATCCGGAAATGATCGCAAAACTGGAACGAGATCTCAAAAAAGTCATCAAGCGAACGATAACGACCAGGAAGACCTTTGGGCAACTTCTTGAAGCGGGAAAGATTCAACAAATCGACTTCACGAGCAAGTACGTTGACGACGTCAAGACTAAGCTGAACCTCGATCTCATTCGTTCCTCAGGGATCAAGATTGCATATGATGCAATGCACGGTGCAGGACAAGGAGTGCTGGAACGACTAGTCCCTGTAAGATTCCTGCTTCGAAATTCCGTCAACCCATCGTTTGGCGGGGCACATCCCGAACCGCTCCCGCAAAATCTCGCGGGTCTTGCCAAAGCTGTGATTTCCGAAGGATGCGATATTGGCATCGCGACCGATGGAGATGCGGACCGCATTGGGGCGTTTGACGAGAAAGGCAATTTCATCGACTCTCACCGTATCTTTGCTCTCCTTCTCAAATATCTGGTGGTGACAAAGAGATGGCACGGTGAGGTAGCAAAGTCTTTCTCGGTCAGCCAGCTCATTAACAAGATGTGTGATCAATACGGCATTGTGCTTCACGAGACGCCGATTGGATTCAAATACCTTTGCCGTTTGATGACTGATCGTGACATCCTGATTGCAGCCGAAGAAAGCGGTGGCCTTGGCGTCAAGGGTCATATTCCCGAACGGGATGGAATCTACATCGGCCTTCTTCTTTGCGAAATGATGGCAACACGAAAGAAAAAACTCAGTGAACTTGTCGATGACATCATGACTGAATTTGGCTGGCATTACTTTAACCGCTTCGATGCTCATCTTACGGAGAAAGAGAAGAAGAGAATCCTGGCCGTGTATAAAAAGGGGATTAAACAGTTCGGGACCGAAGTTGTGCAACGGACTGAAACCAAAGATGGTTTCAAACTCTTTGTTCAAAATGGCTGGGTGCTGGTCCGACCTTCAGGTACGGAGCCGCTGATTCGCTATTACGCCGAAGCCGATACACCCGCGAGAGTTGAAGCGCTGTTGAAATCGGCTCGGGAACAATAAGACGAGTTTTGACTCATCCACCGCACGCCGCGGCGATGTAGGTCCTCGCCGCTGTTGAACATTCATACCTTTATCGAATGCGTCTACTACTCCTGTTGATCATACCGGCGATTCTCATTGCCGGTTCGAATCCGAAGACTGCCTTCGCGGTTCGAACGGTAACGCCACCGACAATTGACGGCAGGCTCAATGAGCCCGAGTGGCAACGTGCGAAACCGGAAACTACGTTTGTCCAATTTCAACCCATCGAAGGATCTCAACCAAACGAGAAGACCGAAATACGGTTTCTGTATGATGACAATGCACTCTACGTAGGGTGTCGAATGAATGATCCCGATCCTTCGAAGATTCTGGCCCGATTGGCCAGGCGGGATGATCAAGTTGAATCCGATTACGTTTCGTTGAGAATCGACAGCTACAATGACAACCAGACTGATTTTGAGTTTACCGTCAGCGCCGCAGGTGTAAAGACTGACATTCTCGAATTCGATGATGGAGCGAGGCAGGATGCATCGTGGGATGTCGTGTGGGATGTGAAGACGTCCATCGACGAACAAGGGTGGATCGCTGAAATCAGGATTCCATTCCAGACTCTTCGGTTTAACCCCGAGAATGAATACGACTGGGGATTGCAGATCGTTCGGATCGTGTCGAGGACTCAGGAACAATTACATTGGGCACTTGTTCGAAAAAGCGAAAATGGGTGGGCGTCAAAATTTGGTCATCTGAAAGGTATGAACAATATTCAGACGTCGACGGCCGTGGAGTTCTTGCCATACGTTGTTGCAAGCGAAAAAACATCACCTGCCTCGACGGGAAATCCAAATAGTTCGGAATATTCTTCCAGTGCAGGATTTGATCTCAAGTATCGGCCCAGTGTAGCGATCACCGTGGATGCGACATTCAATCCAGATTTTGGACAAGTCGAAGCTGATCCTGCCGTTCTCAATCTCAGTACCTACCCGACATTCTATCCGGAGAAGCGTCCGTTTTTTATCGAAGGTACACAGATTATTCATTTCTCGACGTTCGGCGACAATGCCGGACCAGGGCTGTTCTATTCAAGACGGGTCGGTCGGCCCATCAATGTCGCGCCACCGCCAGGAGGTTACGTAGAGAGCCAGCCGAATTTTGCGACCATCCTTGGAGCGGCGAAGGTCTCGGGCAAAACTGAAGGCGGGCTCTCCATCGGCGCACTGGAGGCAATGACTCGGCAGGAAAAGGCAACGCTCGTCGATTCGTTGGGTAACAAGTCGACGCAGGTTGTTGAACCACTATCGAATTTCAGTCTGGTTCGACTTAAGCAAGACATCCTGGAAAATTCAAACGTCGGAATGATCGTCACGAATGTGAGTCGCAACGGTATACTGCCTGCCGTCACCGGAGGCCTGGATTGGAATGTGAGGTTTCTGAACAGCGTCTACAGAGTTGATGGTTTCCTTGCAGCGTCACACACGACGACTGCAGACCCCATTGTGCAAAACGTGGATGGAAGTTATCATGAGGGACCAGCCGGAAGAGTAACGATCAACAAGGAGGGAGGACCCCACTGGCGGTGGTCGCTTGATTATGATTTCACGACGAAGGGATTCAACGTCGATGATATCGGATTCTTCCGACGACCAAATGATCGAGGAACAGTGAATTCATTGACCTACAGAGACGACGTACCGAGCGCGAATGTACAGAATTGGTATCTTAGCAGCACGTATCATTATCGCAGCAACTTCGACAATGCGGAACTGTTCAACTCGTTCGGAACGATCGCTTATCTTCAACTTCCGAGCTATTGGGGATTCACGGTTGCATCGAGCTTTGACGCCGGCAAGTACGATGATCGTGAAACTCGCGGAAACGGCCTTTACAGGAAACCCCTCAGCAGAAATTTGCAGCTCTTCGTCAATACCGATCCACGCCTTTCTGTTGTTGGCACGTTTGCCGCATTTATCGGTAATGATTCCCGCGCAAATCACAATTGGGAACTTGTGGCACAATCGGAATTCAGAGTGGCTTCAAACATTACACTGCAATTTTCGTTGGACGACTATGAAGTTCGCAAAGTGTTTGCCTGGGTGGCCAACAGGACTTCTGCAGACGATCCTATTCTGCCGCCCAATGCCACACACAGCATTTTTGCCGAACGGTCGGTCAGCCAATGGGATCTCATTACCAGGGGTTCGTTCATTTTCGCGCGTGACTTGACGCTTCAATACTATCTCCAGGTGTTCTTCGCACAAGGTACATACGAGAACACCCAAAGGATGATTACGAACGATACCTTTGTTCCCTATGCATTCGGCCCATCAGGCTCGATAAATCCTCCGGATTTTTCCAGCCTGTCGC
>CAZOIM010000154.1:0-3663 GCA_964579855.1 uncultured Ignavibacteriaceae bacterium
GAATTGGCAATTCACATGCGAGCGCAGATTACTCGCCATCATTCAGTCATAGGTTTCGATCATTCTGTACTACAATTCGAGCGTCGGAGCAGTTTCGTCTTCGTGCTTCATGAGCTCGTTCACAATTTCAACGCTTTCAGTTGTCTTCTTGTGTGTTTCCAGGGAGAGATATTCGCTAAACGAAAAGTCGTAGGCGGGAATATGTATGAGGTACGTGCGCGAAGGTACTGATTCATACAACGCCTGGCACACGTTGACGAGTGCCTGAGGTGAATATGAATGAGTGTTTTCAAACTTCTGAAGATATGTCGGATGGAGCCTGGTCATTTGAACATCATTGGTATCTGTGGCCGCATCAAAGAAGATTACGGAACCGTATTCCGCCATTATTTCGGCGATTTCCGGATGCAATTCCTGGACGGTCATACAATCGGCTTCAGGATGTCGCTTCGAGATCAATTCGGCCGCCAGAACTCCTGCGCCGTCATCTCCCCTTAATGTGTTACCGAATCCTATGATGAGAGTTTTCTTCATCGCCGCAATTCGTCCAGAAGATTATTCTCGTGATCAAAAAGCTGAATATCCAGAGGCATGGCCCCAATAGCATGGGTCGAACAGGACAAACAAGGATCAAACATCCGTATGCCTGCTTCGACCCGATTGAGGATTCCTTCAGTGACTTTGGAACCATCGATGTAGCGGGTAGCTATTTGACGAACAGTTCTGTTCATCGCAAGGTTGTTTTGACCTGTTGCTATGAGGAGATTCACTTTCTGCAAAACGCCGTCTCCATTGACCCAGTAATGGTGGAAAAGAACGCCGCGTGGAGCCTCGACAACACCTACGCCTTCCGTGCGATTGATCATAGCGTTGGATCTGATGTTCATGCCTACAATTGCCGGATCGTTCAAAAGCATCTCTATCTTCTCAATCGCAAAGAGTAGCTCGATGAGACGCGCATAGTGGTAGTAAAATGAATTATTGACAACCCCTGCGTCTTTGGAAATTGCTTTGAACTGAACGCGTTCCGCCTCCGCCAATGGCGTCTCGATATAGTCGCAAATATTGACTCTCGCTAATGGCCCCACGCGATACATGCCTTTTGGATAGCCAAATGGTTTGTAATACGGGAATTTCAGATAGGACCACGGCTCGGTCGCCTCAGAAATATATTCTCGGTAGGTCTTTGGATCAATTTGATTCGCCAATGTATTCGACGTTGAATCCATGATTCGAAGCGACCCACCATAATACTCCAGACCCCCATCTTTCGATACCAGTCCAAGAAAGAGTGAACGGAAATTGCCAAAATTCGGTATATCGTGTTGGTATTTATCGTGGATAGTCTTGAGGAGGTCAAGTGCGATACGCGCCGTTTCCTTTGCTTCTGGGATCCACTTCAAGAGATAGTCTCGCTTCGTCGACTCGAGCGGCTCCCGGACGCCACCAGCTATGGCCCACGGCGTGTGAATTCGCCTTCCACCAAGGATTTCGATAATCTCCTGTCCAAATCTCCTCAACCGGATTCCTCGTCGGACAAGATCTTTGTGGTTTTCCATCAGCCCGAACACATTGCGTTTTGCGGGGTCCGAATCGAAACCGAGTAGAAAATCCGGGGAGGATAAGTGAAAGAAACTCAAGGCATGGGATTGTGCCCATTGCGCAAGGGTCATCAATCGTCGAAGTTTTTCCGCAGTCTCGGGAATCTCAATGGCAAAGATTTCATCACCCGCCTTCGCCGACGCAATGAGATGGCTGGCAGGGCAAATACCACAGATGCGTGAGGTGATACCCGGCATTTCCCACATCAGCCGACCTTCGCAAAACTTTTCAAATCCGCGGAACTCATTCACGTGGAACCGTGCATCGCTGACAGTTCCATCGTCTGCTAAATGTATCGTGATCTTCGCGTGTCCTTCAATGCGAGTAACGGGTGCAATTGTAATTGTATTTCCCATTCGATTCCTTTTCGACTACATCATTTGTCGGCCGAACTCGAGACCACAACTACCCAAACCGCAAAAATACATTGGAGTATTGCGGAATTCGGCCATCAAGAAGCTCACTGACTGCAAACCATATTTGTTCGGCGGTCGGCGGACACCCGTGGAGATACGCATCGACTTTGATAATTTCATGGAGAGGTCGGGCACTCACGAGCAATTTGGCAACGCTTGCATAATCATTCGGACGAATTTTCGATTTGTCCGACAATTCACCGTACGCCCGGTCTACGATTTCTTCGACGCTGAATTTGTTGCGCAGGGCTGTGACATTCCCTGCGACGGCGCAATCGCCGAATGAAACCACGATCCGTGAATTCCTGCGAATTTTGTGAGCGAGTTCTTCGTTTTCAACATTTGTCACTGCGCCTTCGACCAACGTCACATCGACATTCTCTGGAAAATCCTTGATGTCGGCCAACGGAGAGTACACCAGTTCAATTCGATCCGCAAGATCGATGAGGCGTTCATCCAAATCCAACAAGGACATGTGGCATCCCGAACACCCGCCCAACCAAGCCGTCGCTAATTTCGTTTTCATAGTTGGAGCCTCATGCAGAGATTATTCTTCTTCAACATTTTCATCAACCCACTCCTTCCTCGTGCGTGCCGTGACGATGTATTTGAGGAATTCAGGTTTCTTCTCCACCGCCGCAATCGACGACCCTTTGTCGAACAGAGAGCCGGTAGGACAGACAAGAACGCATTTTCCACACGATGTGCAGCTTTCGGAACTCCCCCACGGCTGATTCATGTCTGAAATGATTTCGCATTCAATTCCCCGACCTGCAATATCCCAGGTATGCGCACCTTCGACTTCGTGGCATACTCTCACACACCGATAGCACAGCACGCATCGATTACGGTCCATAATGAAATCTTTGTGTGTGGCATCCAAAGTCTTTTTTGGGTAGAGATAGGGAAATCGCACGTGGACCAATCCGACCTCGTAAGCGAGATTTTGGAGTTCACAATGATTATTAACGACACACACCGCACATTGGTGGTTTCCTTCTGATGCGAGTAATTCAACGATCATCTGGCGGTACTTGCGAAGCCGATCCGTCGTCGTTCGGACGACCATTCCTTCCGTGGGGAATGTTGTGCATGCCGGAAGCAATTTTGTCGTCCCTTCAACTTCCACAACACACAATCGACAGGCTCCAATGTCCGACAGTCCTTCCAAATGACACAGTGTTGGAATGTGGATTTTGTGCTGGCGTGCGACTTCAAGAAGTGTCTCATCGCTCTTCGCGCTGAGTTGTTCACCATCCATCGTTATAGTCAGGATACTCATGGTTTACTCCTGCCTCGCCACAGTGTTGCCGGTTTCCACGAATGACTCGGATTCGATGAGAAGGTCGTCATATTCGTTCCTGAAGTATCGCAAAGTCGACAGTACCGGATTCGGAGCGGATTGACCGAGACCACACAAACTTGTTTCTTTTACCATCTTGCATAGTTCTTCGAGCAGATGAATGTCGTCCAGCGTCGCCTTCCGTAAAGAGATTTTCTCGAGAAGGCCGTGAATATGTTTTGTTCCTACCCGGCAAGGGATGCATTTCCCGCACGACTCATCAACACAGAAATCCATGAAATATTTTGCCACATCAACCATGTTCGATGTGGAATCCATCACAATCATTCCGCCGCTTCCCAT
>CAZOIM010000154.1:3763-10019 GCA_964579855.1 uncultured Ignavibacteriaceae bacterium
TCGGAAGGATACGGTGGCCTTGGTTTCGGCCTTCCCCGACGACCTTGAATGGAACGCATCAGCGCCGTCTCTTCTCCACAGACAAACGCACCGGCGCCAATCCTAAGATCAATTCTGAAATTGAATTGCGAATCAAGAATCTTGTTCCCAAGGAGTCCCATCCTCTCCGCCTGCTTAATTGCCAACTTCAATCGCTCTATCGCCAATGGATATTCTGCTCGGATGTAGATGTATCCTTGATTCGCTCCGACTGCATATCCGGCAATTGCCATTCCTTCCAGGATCCGATGGGGATCACCCTCAAGGATGCATCGGTCCATAAATGCACCCGGATCACCTTCATCTGCGTTACAGACAACATACTTTTGGTCACTTTGTGCTTTGCGGACAATTCCCCACTTCAGTCCTGTTGGATATCCCGCACCACCTCGACCTCGTAAACCGCTTTTTCGAATTTCTTCAATGACGTCGACGGGCGTCATTTCTGTAATGGATTTTCCCAGGGCATCATAACCTTCGGCAAGGATGTATTCGTCGATACTCTCCGCGTTAATCTCTCCGCAGTTCTTCAACACGATCTTTTCCTGTGCAGCAAAGAAAGGGACCGATACATCCACAAGATGCTTTTCTTCCTTCTGTCCGGTCACAATATGCTTCTCAACGATTTCACGTGCCGCCTCTTCATCCACGCGTTGGTACAAAGTCTCACCGGGTTGGACTTTGACCAACGGTCCTTCCCCGCAAAGCCCCATGCAGCCTGTGCCGAGGACCTCACAATCCTTTTCGAGATTTTTTTCTGTCAGCACCTTTTTGAAAGCATCCCGCGTAGCGTGGCTGCCGCACGACACGCACCCCGCTGCAGAGCAATACAAGATTCTGTGTTTGAATTGTTCCTGCCGCTCTTTTTCCTTTTCGCCAACAAGTTTCAGGTCCTCGACAGTCATGCGCTCACCTGTTCAGGCTGGACTTCCCAAGCTTCGAGCTTCTCTACAGCTTTTTCACCTGTGAGCTTTCCGACGACAGCGTTATCAAATACGACAACAGGAGCCAATCCACACGACCCTACACAACGTGCGGTAAGTAGTGAAATGTTATTATCCGAGGTAGTTTCACCCATTTTGGCATTACAATGGTGTTCCAGCGCCTTTTGTACTTCTGGCGCACCTTTCACGTAGCACGCGGTGCCCATGCAGAGCACAACTGAATGTTTGCCACCCGGCTTGAGACGAAAGAAATGATAGAATGTCGCGACACCGTATACCTGGCTCAAAGGTCTTTTCAATCCGTGTGCAACATAGACCAGAAGGTCATTATCCAGGAAACCGAAGATCTCCTGTGCGACGTGCAAGACTTCAATGAGTGCGTCTCCCCTCCCGTGGTGCTTCAGAATAGCACGGTCGAGCAACTTGAAACGATTATCGCCGCTTGGATGATTAGGGGTATGCTTGGGAACAGGATCCATGATTTTCTTTTCAAAAGTAGTGAAACTGCTTCATAGCAGAAAAACGCATTTGTTTCTGAAACGTCACTTCAACAAGTTCTTCTTCAACCACTCTCCCCAGTCATAAATACCAGCCTTCGTAGTACACGATGTTTCGAGGATTGTGAGTGTGGGATTGACCCTCCGCGCATTTTCACGCAAGGCTTCAACCTTACAATTTACGTACGGAAGAAGATCAATCTTATTGATGATAAGAACAGAGGAATTGCGAAACATCTCAGGATACTTCAAAGGCTTGTCATCACCTTCAGTTGTGCTGACCACGACAACTTTCGTAGCCTCGCCGAGATCATAATTCGCCGGGCAGACAAGATTTCCGACATTCTCAACAATGAGCAACTGAATGTTTTGCAGGTCAAATCCTCCGAGCGCTTCATGAACAAGATTCGCTTCAAGGTGACATCCACCTTTTGTGACAATCTGAACTGTTGGGACATCGTATTTCGCGATTCGTTGAGCGTCAAGGTCTGTCTGTACGTCGCCTTCAATGACTGCAATATTCACAGAGTTGCGGAGTTGCTCCAGCGTTCGTTCAAGGATGCTGGTTTTACCCGAGCCGGGCGAACTGACCATATTGACCACAAAAACCCGATTACGATCAAACAGATCCCGATTCACTCGTGCAATCTGATCGTTCTTTTCGAGTACTTTTCGTTCGATTGTCAATATGGCCATAGTTGAGTACGTGTAAGCATGAAGTGTTGCATCCACGTAGCTCACTCATCAAGTCAAGATTCGTGCCGACTGAAATTGTTCTGTATTTCGCCAAAAGTGAGGGAACAATTCGCAGGATTGGGAACAACGTTGTGGGTGTTTCCTACAGTTGCGGAAGACCTACGTGGCGCAAATGCGATTCCAAAGTTATGTACGCGACAAGAATTGAAAGGAAATGTTTGGACTTCGAGTTCTCGATCACGTTCGCTGTGAAAGTGATTTGAAAGGCCAACTTGCTCAAAACAAAATCGACCTTCTCATCACGCGGCGCCCGATGATTCCATCGAAGACGCCGGAATCCAACTTCGCAGAATCGTGTTGGCTTCATTCACCAACCGGGGCAATTGCTGCTCAAGTTCTTCTGTGATGCCTTCACGAAGTACACATGGGTCGCAAATTGTTATAGCGAGAATTCTGATGTCGGTAGGAAATTGTACATCAAGTCTGTTCGCTAGTTCAATCACATCCCTCAATCCCACAAAATGCGGCGAAGAAAAAGATTGTTCGGCGAAATCCTTGACCGAAAGTTCATGCACGGAACCTTGCGAGTTACGATCGCCAACGACAGAGTCAAGAATTAAAACTTTGTCGTAGCCCACGAGGTAGTCCAAAAGCGCAAATCCGGCAACAGGTGATTCAACAACGTGCAGGTGATCAGGGAATTGTTTCTGTAATTCTCTGGAGGCAATAAGGCCCGCAGCATCATCACCCAGAATGTCGTTCCCCAGGGCCAGTAACAGAATATTGTGCATTTGTTCGTTCATCCTTCCAGTTCCCGTGCATCCGCTGCCAAGATTTAATCATTCGCGCGCAATCTCAAACTCATCTTCGTATTGTCTTGAGCACTCTGCCGGTTCTATCAAGTAATCGTAATTCAAGCGGCATATTTCCTGGCAACGAATGAGTTGCACAGGCATTGCACGGATCGTATGCGCGAAACGCCATCTCGATCATGTTAAGCAATCCTTCATTTACAACGCCACCGTGGATTAGCCCCTTCGCCGCCTTCTCAACGCTCATAGCGATTCGCCCTGAATTATTCTGCGTTGCCACGATCAGGTTCGCCCTCGTGATAATCCCTTTCTGGTCAGTCTCATAATGATGGAATAACGTTCCCCTTGGCGCTTCCACTACGCCAACACCAATCGTGGGGATAGCTGTGGGGATGACACGGATATCAGTGCTCGTGATATCCGGATCATTGACTAACTCGACCATTGTCTCCGCAGCCTGCAACATTTCGATCACTCTGGCCCAATGGTTCGCAAGTGTGTAATGAACAGGTTTACCTCCCAAAACAGAGTAGAACTCTTCGTAAGCTTTTTGCGCCTCGGGGGTTGCCATACCGTCAGAGGCGTTCAATCGGGCGAGCGGAGCAACCGAATAGATGCCGCTATCCTTCCCATCGATAAATCCCTTCCATCCAATCCCCTTGAGATAACAGAACTTTACATAGCTCCAAGGCTCAACGTGTTCCGCTATGTAATCCAGGTATTTCTGCGCCCCAAACTTTGCATACTCCATGCCCGAGGGATCTACTACGCGGATCATCCCGTCATAAAAATTGACTTTGTTGCTCTTATCGACGAGACCCATGTAATACGTTTTGTGGGTGAACATGTCCGAGGTAATCAACTTCACGTACTGTTCATTGTTCAAGACAATGTTCCTGAATACACCCAACGTGAATCTGGCGAATTCGAGTCCATCGTTCGCCAACTCTTTGAGTTTTGGTAATTCATCTGAAGCAATCCCTTTAGCAACTCCGCCAGGCAACCCAAATACCGGATGAATGACTTTTCCACCGGCGTATGCGATGAATTCACGCAATCGTCTACGCATCGCTATGACCTTCTTGCCGACGTCAAGTCCAACTTTGTCTATGACCCCCAGGATGTTTCGCAATTCCTTTGGTGCATCCGGTCCCACAATAAAATCAGGACCCCCAAGGATGTAGACGTGAAGTGCATGATCCTCAAGGAAAAAGGTGTTATAGATTAATTCTCTGATCTTCTTTGCAGCAACGGGCGGTTCCACTTTGTAGAGATCATCGAGAGCTTTGGTTCCTGCCATATGGTGGGCAGTGGGACATACTCCACAAATGCGGCTGGTAATCTGTGGCATATCCTCCGCAGGACGACCAATGGTAAAGACCTCGAATCCACGTAGTTCAGGAATCTGGTAATAGGCTTTTTCTACTTCCCCCTGGTCGTCGAGGAAAATATCAATCTTACCATGACCCTCGAGGCGAGTGATTGGATCAATCGTGATGCGATTCGATTTTATCAGCGGCGATACTTCGATGGTTTCCATAAGTAATTTTCGTTTGAAGAAACTCGTTGGATCAGCACGTAGGCACTATGGCCTTGGAGACTCACCGGGTAATGTTGCTTCGAAACTGCAGATTCTGACGCTGCGCTAGTCTGTTTTGAATCTTGGCCGCATCCGGAATATGAATCCTACGATGAAGCCCGTGGATAGTCCCAGAATAAGCTCATTGAGAAAGACGTTGTATCCCGAAACGGTTACAAGCTTGACTTCCATTCCAATATATCCAGCAACGATCAGTGTCAGGATAAACGCAATCCATGAAAATGGACTCTTTGGTCGAGGAACACTCTTCGAGAGATCAAATCCTGCCAGAACAAATATTGCATAGGTCAAGAGTCGACTCAAGTTATCAATTGTGAATGGTGAATCCGTGAAATTCAAAGGTTGCCTCTTTGTACAGGATGGCGCATAATAGATTTCATTTTTACCGGTTTCACCCTGCCCGGATTGCTCAAGTATATTTCGTAATGTCTTCCGCAGAATTGTAATTCGAACGCCCGAACGAATTCCTCCAGCTTGGGAAAACTGTTTTCTTCTTCTGTTCTCTCTTTACCCGTTATGCGGAATCACTTTTCAATATACTTGGCCGCAAAATCATTAAAGGCGAGACACGCGGATGACTCCGCTACTTTGGGTTCCTTCCAAAGAGCGTTATCACCACTTTATGGAATTTATGAAAAGATGAAACAGGTTCTGCGAACATAAAAATACAGTGTCCGTGCACCACATCCATTCCATATTGCTCACAGAATTGCACGGCTTTCTTGGATTCTGACCCCCGCTGCAACCAAATGTGTCTTATCCCCGCCGTCGCAGCCTCTTTGACGATTGATACTGCCTGATGCGGAGGGACAACGACGACTATTCCATCGACCTTTTCCGGAAGATCTGCGAGTCTGGGATAGCATTTATCCCCATCGACCGTCGTAGCTAACGGATTCACCCCATACACTTTGGTCCCTCGATCTCTCAACATTCGGTAGACGCTATTGCCAAATTTCTTTCCCGATCTTGACACACCTATCACTGCATACGAACTTTGATTTAAGAACTGCCTTATTGATAACTGTGATGTCATTACTTTTGCTTAACCGTACCTTTCGTTGTTCTCAAGAACATCGTGTGTATGTTCGCCGTGATCCCTTGACCCTTTGAATCGGAAAGGACTTGGACGAGTCCTCCAATCTGGAGACATCGCATTAAGATTCTATCACTACTTTGCTAAAATGTTTCCTCCGCAACAATGAGGTAGGCAACGCATAACGATAGAATGTTCCCACCGGATCTGCTATTGTTCCTAAGGTAACGTCAATATCTGCCTCGTTCTTGGCTACTACCTGAGAGGCCAGTGCAGAGAGTATTTTTGCGCCTTGATCTTTCACGCGTGAAGTTGGACCAAAGCATCCGGTACACGCCATGTTTCCTGAAACACACTGACCGCCGCATCCTGCTCTCGTCGCGGGACCCATGCAGATAATGCCCTGTGCCAGAAGGCATTTGGTCGGATCGATCTGAATCCAATGAGGACGTTTGAATTCCGTGAACCGGAGATCGCTCGGCTTCGAGTCCCTTTTCGGGCATTCATCGCAAAGAGCCGTATCCGGAGCAAGGACCGTACCTTTTGGAGGCAGATTCCCACTGAGCAGAACTTCAATTGCCTGCTTCAAAAGTTTCGGCGTCGGAGGACATCCCGGCAAGTAGTAATTAACA
>CAZOIM010000155.1:0-9871 GCA_964579855.1 uncultured Ignavibacteriaceae bacterium
TCGAATATTCGTGAATGAATACAGGAGACTCTGATCCCGTGTTGCGGCAAACAGATATGCGTCGCCGATGGCTCCGTTCGCCCCTTGCCAGCCTGGAGTGTATACTTGTCGGAAAAGTTTGTCAATGGAGTAGGTACGTTGAATCGTCTGATCCAAAAGCTCCTGCTTCGATAGCCTTTGGTGATTATCCGGTCTATTTTGGTAGGTTGAATTCTTGTCTGATCCGGAGGAGCCACCAACGAACAGGAAGTACCAAAGAACAATCACGCCAACGGTGGTTATGCTTCCAATGGCAAGATAATAGCGTAGGCGGACATTCAATGGTCTGGATACAACCTTTGTGCGTTGGTCGGGTGCGCCAGGATGCACTGCGCCCCCGTCGGCTTGTTGAGACTGATGCTTGTTATGTCTTCTAGACATGAAAGTAATTTCCTGCTAATACTAATGACTTTTTCTCACTTCTGCTTGAATACAATTCCATCAGCGTGCGCCTTTCGGATTCTTGAGTCTTCTTCGATATGGAAGGATGATTTCTGTGCCAATGTCGCCTTCGTCTTGTTATCAATGATTATTCGAGAAACTACATCATTACCGCTTTTGAGAATCAGAATTTGCCATAACCTATTTAAGACCTCTTTGGAGTCTTTTTTTCGTATTTTGTGAACGAGATGTTTGTTCCGCGCTAAATTGAACTCCTTCGAAATTAGAACAACCTCACAGGATCGATACATGGGTAGTGTTCAGGATTATCGGATAACTGAAGAATTACTCAATCAACAGGAGAAGTACTACTCAAATCAAATGAAGCGAGACGACAATGAGATCGCCAGGCTCAGGAGAACGAGAAGGTGGCGAATCATTCTAAGGTCGGTTCAACTTTTTTCCGGGATAGTGCTGGCGCTTTACGGATTCATTGATCTTGTAGTCGTAAAATCATTGGATGCCAATTTCAACAATATTCTCATCTTTACTATTTGTGAGATCGTGGCGATTCCTCTTATGCGCAAAGGAATCATCATGTTCCGTAAAATGCCAATCGAACAGGAAATTACAGCTGCCGTGGAACAACTCGTTCACACACAAGAGAACCTTTCGAACATCAATGCTGAAAGGCTTAAATTGATCCGTGGCCCGGTCAAAGCGGAGAAACTGGAATCGAATGTCCCGGGAAATACCATCCTGCGAAAAGGTGAAGATCTTATCACGTTTGAGCAGCCAATTGCAGTTTGTCCTGAATGTGGTGAAGGAATTAAAGACGGCACAAAAATTTGCCGCAATTGTGGGCATCTCTTTGTTTGATCCCACTCTGGAAGCACAATTTTCTGGCTCGCGCACTTATCCGGTTTCATTTCTATCATTGTATCAGTAATCAATTGAGCAAGAACTTTAAAGACTCGTAGAATCCATCCATTATATTGTTACCGGGTTCTATCGACGCGTAATTTTCCAGGACTGATCATTCTAAGAATCGAGAGGCTATTCTCACAATACATTCAATGAAAGCGAAAGCATGCAAATAGGAATTGTTGGACTCCCGTTCTCCGGCAAATCGACCTTGTACCAGACTATTACAAAAACGCACCTTGATTCCTCCGCCCTTTCCAAAGTCGAAGCCCATCACGCAATAGTTAAAGTCCCGGACCCTCGTCTGGATCGGTGTGTTGCCTATTTTTCACCCAAAAGCACCGTCTATGCGACCATAGAATTTGTCGATGTCGTCGGGCTGAAGAAAGGTGAATCAGGTTCAACGCAGTTCACAACGAATTTTCTCGCCAACGTCAAAACAAACGATGCTCTTGTTCAAGTTGTCCGCCTTTTTGCCGATAACGCGGTCCCTCACCCCGAGGGTTCGATTGATCCCTTACGGGATATCTCTTCGTTCGAAACAGAATTCATCCTCTCCGATCTCTCGATCATCGAACTTCGTGTCGACAGGATCCGGAAGCAAATACAGAAACTTCCAGACGAGCATCTTAAGAAGGAACTTCCTATCCTGGAGCGATGTCACCAGATCCTTCAATCGGAGAAGCCGTTGCGTGAGGTCACGTTTACAAAGGATGAACTCCAAATCTTGAAGACGTATCAGCTGTTGACCATCAAACCGATGCTCATTGCCCTTAATTTCGACGAATCGCAACGAAATTCCGTGGACAAAACACTCAAGGACATTGCAGCCAAGAAAGAAAACCAGGGGACAAAGGTCGTTTCATTCTTTGGTAAGATAGAAATGGAAATGTCGGAGCTTTCCGAGGAAGAATCGAAAGCATTTATGAGCGAATATGGCATCAAAGAGTCAGCACTCAATACGCTCATCCATGAGGCCTACACCATTCTTGGTCTCCAATCATTTTTCACGGTAGGCGAAGATGAGTGTCGCGCGTGGACGATCCGAAAGAACATGACGGCGCAAGAAGCGGCGGGGGTCATTCATTCTGATTTCTTCAACAAGTTTATCCGTGCAGAAGTTGTCGGATACGATCATTTCATCGAACACGAAGGATCGTTCACAAAGGCAAAAGAGTCAGGACACTGGCGATTGGAAGGGAAAGAATACGTAGTGAAGGATGGTGATATCCTGTCCGTCAGACACAGCTAGGGTCGCGCAAAGACATTCAAAGTTACCTTTCTAAGCACCGTTCGACTATTCGGAAGGCGTGAGATGCTCTCTCCTTCAAAAATCTGCCGGGTCTCCGGAGGCGAACGGCCACTCTCTCGTGTATTTCGCTCGAAGCAGAAACGCAATAGTTCCTGCAGCGATGGTGGTTAGAGCACCTGCAACGAACATCGCTCCAGTCGAGAGAAAGACCATTCCCCAAAACACGATCGCTAGAAGTGCCGGTAGAGGGTAGAGCCACATTTTGAACGGGAATCGTTCCGCCGGCCATCGCTTTCGCAGAAAGAACACTCCCACCGATTGACCAACAAACTGAATCAGAATTCTCATCGCGAGCAATGCCTTGATCGTATCGGTAAGCTTGAACACAAGGCTGAACACGAAAGCGGCAGCTCCGATAGCCAGCAACGATATGTGCGGAAAGTTCTTTTGCGGATGTAGTTTGGCGAACGGCGAAAAAAAAGTGCCGTCAACTGCCGCGGCATATGGCACGCGGGAATACCCTAATAATGCAGAGAACAACGAAGCGAAGGCGATCCAGAGAATGGTGATTGTTGCAGCATTGGCCGCATTCGGCCCGAAGATATGTTCGACAAAAGTGCTGACGATGAACTTCGATTCAGCCGCTTCCTTCCACGGTAGGACGCCCATAATGCTGATTTGCATTGCAAGATACAGAACAGCGATGCCAATGATTGAAATGAAGATGCTGCGTGGAATGTTTTTCTCCGGTTCCCGCACCTCGCCTCCCAGGTAACATACGTTGTAGTATCCCAAATACGTATAGGTTGTCTGCACTGTCGCCTGACCGAGCGCAACGAAGAACAGTGTGGAAAAATCCCAGGCGCCCGATGGATAGTCGAACGCCAGACGGGAATCGAAATGGCTCAGTCCACCCCAAATGAGCCAAATGACCGTTAATATGACTCCGCACCAAAGTAAAAGAGAAAGTTTGCCGATCGTTGTGATGCGACGGTATAAAAGCGCAACCAGAGCGACCACGAGCGCTCCGGAAATGAGTTTTTGTCCCAATGAGCTTACGGGCACGAGGTATGTGAAGTACTGGGAAAATCCGATTGCACCGGAGGCAATGACCAGCGGTGCCTGGAACATCGTTTGCCAAATGAAGAGAAAGGACATGAATCTCCCCCATCGACCCGGACCGTACGCCTCACGCAAAAAGAAATAGCTCCCTCCTGCTTTTGGCATTGCAGCACCGAGTTCAGACCATATAAACCCGTCGATGAGGGCAAGAACTGCACCGGCGATCCACGCTACGATAGCCTGAGGTCCACCCATCGTCTTGATTACAAGCGGTGCAACGATGAACGGACCGATCCCGACCATATCGATCATATTAAGGGCCGTAGCTTCCTTCAGTCCGAGGCCCCGATCAAGTCCTTTGGTTTCTTTTGCTGTAAACGGCGAATTCATATTGGAACAGAATACACTTCGAACTTCATTTCATAAGAACCATTTTTTTGGTTTGGAAGAAGCTTCCGACTTGCGTATGGGTCATGGGACGTGCGGAAAGCCTGTAGAAATACACCCCACTCGAAATATTCGAGGGCTGCCAATCAACACTGTACAATCCGGCTGCCTTTTGTTCGTCCAGAATCGTTGCTACTTCCCTCCCCAACACATCGTACACACGTAGCGTTGTCATGCTTCGCTGGGGCAATCGAAACGTTATCGAAGTTTTCGGATTGAACGGATTGGGATAATTCTGTCCAAGAGAATACTGTCCAGGCGGCACATTGGCGTTGGATATTGCTGTCTTTAAGATCCATCCATGAGGATCGATAAGGAGGTTGTCAGGCTTGGTTGACACGTTGAATTCAAATTGCTGCGACAGAGAATCATTGAACACCCTTACGAGAGTGTCCCAGCCTGCTGCGCTGATAAGAAATTCGACAGGCATAGTAAAGAATTCGGGATTTCCACTGCTCACGGATTGTTCCAGAAATATCGTCACTTTAAAATTATCTCCCGTTGGACTCGATGACCACGAGTATCCATACTCGGGAAATCCTTCCCCGTAGATCCACTCCCGGAAGAAGTATTCAAGATTTTGCCCGGAAACATTCTCGCAAACAGTCTGGAAATCCCGAATCGCAGCCGTTGAATACTGAAGTGCGGGCGTGTTCGCATAAGTCTTCAATGCCCTGAAGAACACGCTATCCCCCAAGACATGCCGAAGCATATGCAGAACACTTGAGCCCTTGTTGTACATCCTGGGCCCGTCGAAAAGATTCCGAACGCTTGAAGTGTCCGGAACGCCGATCGCACCGGTGGCTCCGATGGCGAGACTCATCTGATAATTTATGTATGTCTGGTACGAATCCAACCCATATTCCTTTTCTCGGAAAAGGCCGGAACAGTATTGCGCGAATCCTTCGTTCAGCCATAAATCAGCCCACGTTCGGCACGTGATCTTGTCTCCAAACCATTGATGGGCAAGTTCGTGGGAAATTACATCCTCATCGAAGGTCGTCGTGGAGGTCATCGTCTGATGTTCCATCGCTCCGCCGTGACCAAATTCCGAGTGTCCGTATTTCTCCTTGATGAATGGATACAACCCGAAGAGATTGGAATACACTGAAAGCATGTCCACCGTTTTGGGGAGAGTCGTAAGCGCTACGCCAAGGTGCTCGGGGAGAACATAATTGAGCACCGGCATTGAGTCGGTTGGTGAGTAGCGGAACCAGTTAGAAAACTGGGCATAATTCGTGAGAGCGATAGAGATCAAGTACGAAGCAATCGGATATCGTTCCTGCCAGTGTGTTGTTGAAGTTCCGTCACCGTTGTTGACAATGGAAACAAGAGTACCATTCGATCCGACTTTGAATGAGGAATCGCACGTTACCAGTACATCGGCAGAATCAGCTTTGTCGCTTGGATCATCCTTGCACGGCCACCAATCCCTCGCACCCGAGGGTTCGCTGAGCGTATACACCCACGGTTCGCCAACGTGGGAGTCAAACTCGAAGCTCCCGAATCCTGTAGGTGTCGGGGAACCTTCGTAGTAGATGTCGACGGATAGCGATTCTCCTGCATGATACACTCTGTTCAGGGTCACACTCATGGTGTTTGTCCCTTGGCCGAATGTAGTGCGGGCACCGTTGATGAATGTTGAGTCCACCTTCATCCGATTGACGAGATCCAGTATCAATGGACCGATCGCGTCTGCTGTGCAAATTCCGGCCACCGTGCACCGCCCTTCGATGATGCTTTCGATAGTCGATACATTCAGTTGGAGTCTGTAGTAGGTTACATCAAGCCAGGGGCTGGCGGCACTTTGATAGAAACTTTGTGCTTTGCGGAGGGAATTCTTTTCATGTCCAGCTGCTTCAATCCCGGGAAGTCGGGAGCCGGCCTGGTGCTGCCCGTCCGATTCAGAAAACAGAAGCCCGGCCAAAGCCAATGTGCAGATTGCGAAACGAATCTTCATGTATTTCATGCGCCTGATGAAATGATTCCAGAATCAGTCTCAGGGCTTATCATTGCCGGCAAGTCGGAGGGCGAGGGCTACTCCTGCAGTCCAGCCGAGCACCTTGAATTCTCCTCCCTCAAGAGCTTCATCGAGTTGCGGCTTGGTCAGTCTAAGAAGCTGTTGTTCCTCGAGATCGTCGGCAATCGGATCAGTCACTTTGTGGGCATGCCGGGCAAGGAACAGGTGCGCCTTGCCGGCCCCGTGATTGCCATCGGATACAAAGGTCCCCAAACTGATCCATTCGGGCGACTCGTAACCAGTTTCCTCAAGCAATTCCCGTTGAGCTGCCGCAAGCGGCTCCTCCCCCGGCTCCAAATATCCACCGACAGGGGCCAACGAAGTTCCTTCGACTGCATATTTTGTTTGTCTAAAACAGAGATAATCCCCCTGTTCCGTCAATGTCACGACGATGATATAGTCCGGCATATCGAGCCACGACCAATGTTCAAGAACACGTCCGTTCGGAAGCTCAATGGAATGATCTTCAACAATGAGGTACTTGCTGTGATTGAGGATCATCTTGCGCGAAATTGTCTTCCACTGTTGCATAGCCTGGAGTTCGAAGTCAATATAGGAATGTCATTTCTTTGGCGTCACTGGATTTGAGAAGCCTGACGAGCTATCAGTTCCGGGTATTCCAGAGTTTTGAATCATCTCCGCTCTAAGCGAAGGTCTACGCAAGTAAATAATAATCCCGACTGAGGGAACGATCCAGATAAGGAATCCGACGATGATTGCGCCGAATCCGAACGGATTCAATTGGCTGGCCGGCATTCCCATTCCCCCTGCTAATCCTACCATTGCGTTCTCCATGTCTTTCCAAAACAAATAGCTTGCCGTCGTATCAACGCATGCATTGAGAATTCCAACCCAACTGGCAATTTCGAGGATCCTTCTTCCGATCTCCTGGAACCGCACAAACAATATCCCGCCTACCAAGGTGACAAGGAAGTAAGCAATCGAATAGACGGACCAAATTCGATTATACGTGAACATATCCGACATCGAACCGAATAAACCGGTCTTCATACCCGGGTAACCATCAAGAAGCCCCGAAATTTGATCTACAGAATTGGAAATCGCAATACTCAGGAATTGTGACAACGTGAGAATGACGGAGACAATGATTGTTGACCATCCAAAGAAATAGATAGACCGTTTCATTGCATTCGAACCACAATTAGTCCAGAAAAGGAAGTAGCCTTCGTTTCAGTTCCTCTTTCCAAGGTACCGCCTGTTCGAGAATGCTGTTTGCTTTGTTGAATTCAAGGGCACGAACGTTACTCATTTCGACGCTGATGAGAATGTCGGGTTGTGACTGTTTCAGTTTCTCCCGAACAATAGAATTCTGCAGAATTTGAAAAGCAGAGAAGAATATTTCCTGAGCACGTAAAGGTCTGGCTCTTTCAGGGATCGCGTGTGGAAACACATCGATGGCGACAGTTACATCACAGTAGGGGCGGAGCACATCATAAGGCAGTGGATTGACGAGGCCACCATCCACGTAGAGTTCACCTCCGATGCTCACAGGAGTGAAAAGACCGGGCATCGAGCAACTGGCTTGAACCGCCTTCAGGACGTTACCTTTTCCGAGGATCACTTGTTCTCGTTTCCAGAAGTGCGTCGCGACGACGACCAACGGAATTTCCAGTTCCACGAACCGTCTTACTTTGATCTTGCTGTACAGAAACCTGATAAATTTTTCGCCTTTGATGAGTCCACCAGTCCTCATGGTGGGATCAAGCCACGAAACCGCAAAATTCAATTCCGATTTGCCATACAGTCGACCAAGTCGGCCTGCCCTGACAGCCCGGGTTTCATCGACAGCCTTTCTCATCTCGGCGGTGGAAAGTCCGGCGGCAAACCCGGCTCCAATAACTGCGCCAATGCTTGTACCCGAAATCATGGACGGCCTGATCCCCAGTTCCTCAAATGCCTGAAGAACGACGATGTGAGCCAATCCGCGCGCCCCTCCTGCTCCGAGCGCTATTCCAATGCGTTTCATTCGTTTGCCTGCAACTCCTGAGATGTTATTCAACAATTACGCAGGAAACAAGTTGAAAACTAATAAGCAAAAGAATGAACCGTGTTCTGGATAACCAACGATAAGGAAGTCGTTGTGGACGGCAACCTCATAAGATCAGGTTGGCCAATGGATTTGCCTGTGTTTATGAGAGAGGTCATGAAGAAGTTGAAATGATTCGACAACCCTGAGTATGGCGGGTTATGAATAGAGGGTAGAGAAGTCTGTGCGGAGGTTGTATCATCTCAACGATGATTTAGGAAGACAAACAGAATGTATCGCGGCAAAAATCCCGCGGCTTCCTTCGTTCATTCCTTAAGTCGGAAGAGGAGGAAAATCGCGGGACGGAGATGAATCTCAACGAAAGACGAACGTGACGGTTCAATTCAAGATCTGACGTTCCGCCGAGGTCTGAAGGCGTAGTAATGCGGCTCCCATTGTGCTTTCTTGATTATCCGTTCGAATTCGTCATCACCCAACAATCGACCAAGTCCCGACTCGCGAGCTTCAATGGCGACCGCCTTGGCTATTTGAAGCGAAACGGATCTAATGTTGTTCAAATCTGGAAGAAGCATGTTATGATCGCGTTGCTCCTGTGTGACGAGAGAGCTGAGAGCTTTGCTCGCTTGAAGAAACATGCGCGTAGTGATCTTTGACGCTTTTGCTACCAGCGCGCCTAATCCAAGGCCCGGAAAGACAAACATGTTATTGCACTGAGACGTCACAAATTTCTTCCCTTCATACTCAAAGGGAGCAAACGGGCTTCCGGTCGCGACAAGCCCTTTCCCCTTTGTAGCCAGTGCAACCTCTTCTGCTGTGCACTCCGATTTCGATGTGGGATTCGAAAGTGCAAAAATAATCGGCCGATCGTCATTCCTCGCCATTTGCGTCAGAATTTCTTGACTGAAGAGACCTTGCTTCGCTGTGACTCCAATAAGTACCGACGGCTTGGCATTGCGTACTACGTCTGCAAGAGAAATCTTGCCCGGCGACTCGAGTTTCCAGCCGGCAATTGTTGAACGCTTTTGCGCAAATCGTTTCTGATACTCCGTCATGTCCGGGGTATCGTCTAACAACAACCCCGCTACATCGAACGCAAACATGCGGCTTCTCGCTTCGTCGTCTGATAATCCCTCTTCGCCTAACATCGTTTTGATGTTGGAAGCGATGCCGGATCCGGCTTGTCCCAGCCCTACGACAACAAATCGCTGATCACTAAAACGCTGATTCTTGATTTTCATCGCTGTAAGAAGAGCTGCGAGAGACACCGATCCGGTTCCCTGAATATCATCGTTGAATGAGAGAATGCGGTCCCGGTAGCGTTCCAAAAGTCGGAATGCTTTGTGTTTCGCGAAGTCCTCCCACTGCAGCAGTGCATTGGGAAAATTGCGCTTCACACCAAGGACAAATCGCTCTATGAAATCATCATAGTCATTTCCATCAAGCCGCTTTTCCCGGTGCCCCAGATACAGCGGATCGTTTCGAAGTTGCTCATTGTTCGTTACAACGTCCAGGCAAATGGGAAGGCAGCAGGCCGGATGCAATCCTCCGGCCGCGACATACAAGTTGATCTTTCCAACGGGAATTCCCATGCCGTCGGACCCAAGATCACCAAGTCCGAGGATTCTTTCGCCATCAGTTACCACAATCAAGTTTACATCAGGAAGGGAAATTTCCTGAAATATTGTGTCAATGTTGTTGATGTTATCGGGACTAATGTACACACCGCGAAAGTGTCTCG